>NZ_FONF01000077.1:0-1048 GCF_900112835.1 Marinobacter sp. DSM 26671
GGCTGCGGGCCAACACGGTGACCTTGCTATCCAGCCGGGCGAACGCCTGGGCCAATTCCAGGGCAACAAAACCGGCGCCGATAACGATCAGCCGTTCAGGCACAGTAATTAATGCCAGCGCACTGGTGGAGGTGAGATAAGGCGTCTCAGCCAGCCCCGGTATCGACGGCTCTGCGGGACGGGCGCCAGTGCCAATAAAGGCGCGATCGAAATGGACGTTCTGCTCGCCGCCCTCGTTCAACTGGACCACCAGGTTATTGGCATCGACAAACCGGGCTTCACCGTTCAGGACCGTGATTGCCGTCTGGTCGCGCAGAATCCCTTCGTACTTGGCGTCGCGCAGTTCCTCGACACGCGTCTGCTGTTGCTGAAGCAGGTTCGCCCGGTCCACCTTCGGTATCTGGGCGCTGACGCCCCCGTCAAATGGGCTCTCCGTGCGCAGATGCGCGATATGCGCGGCACGACTCATGATTTTCGACGGCACGCAGCCGGTATTCACGCAGGTACCACCAATAATGCCGCGCTCGATCAGGGTGATGCGGGCGCCGCGCTCCGCGGCCTTCAGGGCAGCCGCCATGGCTGCGCCGCCGCTACCAATCACAGCGATATGCAGGTTTTTGTCACTATTCATTCCGAGTTCCTTGAATTACTGGGGCATTGTCACGGCAGGCGCCGAGTCGCGTGTAACAGAGGGCGCTTGGAGTCCTTTATCACAACTCACTTACTGTCCGTTTCCAGGGATTTCAGGGTGGAGGGATAGCCGACATCGCCCGTTGCCTGGGTTAAGGCTTCCACCGATGTTCGTGTGTCGTCAAAGGTAATCACGGCTTCTCGATCCGGATAGCTCACGTCGACTTGTGAAACACCGTCCACCTTGTTCAAGGCCAGCTTGATGGTAATGGGGCATGCGGAACAGGTCATCCCCGGAACTGAAAGCGTCACTGTCTGCATGGCGGCCCACGAGGGCATGCTGAGCAGGGCGAAAAGCAACGTCATGGCAAAGCGCATTTTCATGGGACAATCTCCTTTCAATAAAACAGAGGAAGGG
>NZ_FONF01000024.1:0-50928 GCF_900112835.1 Marinobacter sp. DSM 26671
TGGAGGCCTCGTTGAACGAGAAAGAGCGGTATGCCCAGTTTGTGGATCAGCCGGCCCCTGAATTTGATCTTACAGGCGTTGATGGCAATACCCTTGCCCTTGCCGACTTAAACGGCAAAACCGTTGTGCTTAACTTTCTCTACACGCGCTGTACCGAGGCCTGCCCTTTGCATATGAACCTGATCCGGCAGTTGCAAACCGGGGTTGAAGAAGAAGGGCTGAGTGAAGAGGTGGTGTTCATCACCATTGCCACGGACCGGGAAGATGTTGCAGGCACCCGGAGAAACATGCGTGCCTACGGCGAGAATTTCGATCTGAATCCCCGCAACTGGCAATTCCTCTACCGAGCCAGGATGGAACCACCTGAACTGACACCAGAACTTGCTAAAGCCTACGGCGTTCAGTTCAGGGATACGGGTGAGGGTGTACAGGTCCATGGTGTGGTAACCCACGTGATTGACCCGGAAGGGCAGATGCGGGCCCGGTTCCATGGATTGAAATTCAAGCCTGAACACCTGGAGACCTACCTGACGGCCATTGCCAAAGGCCCCAACGCGGCAGCCGATGATGGGTTCTGGGGCCGACTGCACGGGCGAATTGAAGAGCTGTTACAGAGTGAGTAACGCGTGGGGCACCATGCCGGCAACAAACCGACCACTGTAATCAGGAGTAATGTCCAATGAGTCACCAGCGCATATCTGCCGCCCGGGGAATCGCCGTAGTCCTTTTCGCGCTTGCTATTTCCATAGCCGCTCAAGTTATGGCTGCAGGGAAGGTTCCGAAGTCGGTGGGGCCCCAGGGTTTCCTGATCTGGGAGTCCCCTCGCACTCTGCCCGAGCTGGCTTTTGAGGACGAAGACGGCAGGCCGCTGACACTGGCTGACTTTAAGGGTAAGGCGATTTTGCTCAATATCTGGGCGACCTGGTGCGCACCCTGCCGTGAGGAAATGCCGACGCTTGACTCACTCCAGGCTCAACTGGGCGGCGAGCAATTTGAAGTGGTCGCGCTGTCCGTTGACCACGTAGGCATCAGCGTTGTTGAAAAATTCTACCGGGAAACAAGCATTCAGCATCTTCGCCAGTATATTGATCCGTCCACACTGGCGACCTCAACACTGGGCATAGAAGGTGTTCCTACAACGCTGCTGCTTGATCATGACGGTCGCGAAATTGGCCGCCTGGTCGGTGCCGCGGAATGGGACAGCCCGGCCATGGTGGATTTGATGACCCGCACCATTGAAGGGGTTCCGGACTGACTGGATTTACGCAATTGAAAAGGCAGGTGCGTAATGCTTCAAGCTACTACTGCATGCTTCCTTCGCTGAGCCCTTCGAGAACCCCGCAGGCCTCAATTTCCCGATCATCGTTACAACTCGCTCGCAGCGACACAAGTTGTTTCTCCAGTACCTGCAGATCGGTTATCTGAGACCGTACCTGAGCGATGTGATCATCAAGCAAGGTGTTGATGGCCCTGCAAGGCTGATGGGGCGCGCCCTGATAACGCTGTAACTCGTGAATTTCAGCGAGTGACAGCTCAAGTATTCTGCAGCGCCGGATGAAGGCCAGTCGCTCAACATGCCGTTCAGTGTAAATACGGTAGCCGTTGTCCTGACGATCCGGCGGTGGTAACAAGCCCTCTCGCTCATAGAAACGGATGGTCTGGGTGTCAACCCCTACGGACCGCGCCAACTGACCAATGCGCATCGGGTGTCTCCTCAACAAATGGTATCTGCTCTATTGACCTTATAGTGGCTATATGGTTTTAAATCATAATCCGACAATACGCAAGTGGATGCATCATGAGCCAAAATCTATGGCGATGGCTTTGGCTGCAGGCGGCCGCGCCAAATCATCTATCCAAGGAGGGCCGTTATGGCCCGAGAGGGCTATGCCGAGTCTAAAATTTTACTTTGCTAACAATTCTTAATTGACCCCAAATGGAGAAGCTACATGACCGCCATAATTCAGCGTTCGACCAATAGCCTCTTATCTGCCTTCACCGTTGCTGCGCTTATAGCAGGAGGGGCTGGCAAGGCCGTGGCTTCGTATGCGCAAAACGAAACTCAGGTCAATGCACCTGCAACCGAGATCTCCCAGGCAAGCCAAGCGCCAGAATCAGCCACCGAAAAAACACAACTTTCAATTGAACAGATTATCGCGAAGGTGAAGGAGCAAGGATACTCGGATATTTCCGATATTGATCGCGAGGACGGCCGATACAGCGTTGAGGCCCGCGACCCGGGAGGCAAAGAGGTCGAATTTTTCGTTGAAGCGAAAACAGGTGAAATTGTCAAGAAAGTGAGGGAGGCCAAGGACTCCCTCTCCAGGGAGGAGGTCATTGCAAAGCTGAAGGAAAAGGGCTTTTCGGATGTCTCCAAAATCAAACGCAAGGGCGAGAAGAATCAGTACTGGGTTATGGCTACTGATGCCGATGGCAAAAAATTCGAGCTGCATGTCAACGCCAAGACCGGTGAGATTAAGCGCAAGGAGCAGCGGTGCGGGTAATAAGCCGACGCGCCTCGGACAAATGAATCCCTGGATCGCCTGGCTGCGCAATTCAAACCTCAAGCTAGGAGCGATGGAGGCAAAGGACGGCTCGCCGGTTCAAGGCTGTGAGGTCAATCGCCAAACCGGCCGGATGCTGCCAGCCCGATAGGCAAGGAGACACGGAAATGGAAAAAGTCGCGATCATGGGGGGCTCATTGGCAGCGTTTTTGTACAGCTCGCTTGCCTGGGCGCAACAACCTGGTCTCTGCTATGGACGT
This sequence comes from Marinobacter sp. DSM 26671, assembly GCF_900112835.1. Lineage (NCBI taxonomy): Bacteria > Pseudomonadati > Pseudomonadota > Gammaproteobacteria > Pseudomonadales > Marinobacteraceae > Marinobacter > Marinobacter sp. DSM 26671. The sequence goes on from NZ_FONF01000024.1 coordinate 2,765, forward strand.
GACATGATGTGGGGTGAGGGCTGGGGCGACTGGCCCTTCGGTCCGCTGATGATGCTTTTATTTGTTGCGATAATAATTTTGGTCGTCATCCTCACCGTCCGGCGGTTAGGAGGGATCAAGCATGGCGGTTCAACGACGTCTTCTGCGCCCGCCATCGATATTCTCAAGGGCCGCTTTGCACGTGGTGAGATCGACAAAGAGGAATTCGAGGAGAAACGGCGGGTTCTTCAAGACTGACACCGGTCGCGGCTTGGTCGGGATCGCTGGGTTTACGTTTGGGCGGACGCTATCCACCACAACCTGCGCGCGGAGGCTACCATGCTGTGTGCTCTGGTGGGCATCGATGTGATGGCCGGACATGTACGTTGATCCGGTTCGCCTAAAAGCTACGGTTCCATTGTTGTCCATAGAAGAGGATTGTTGGGTATCACCACCAACTGACCGAGCCGACTGCCCAATGCGCATCAGGTTCCTCCCCAACAGATCGTAACTGTTTTATTGACCTTATAGTGGCTATATGGTTTTAAATCATAATCCGACAATACTCAAGTGGAGCCGTATCATGAGTAAACCCTGTGAAGACGCCTGTGGCTGCGAAGCAACACCCGCCGAGGGTAATGCCGGGTCGGGGGCCTCTGAAGCGTCCGGTAACTGGATCAGTGTGTATACCGTACCGAAGATGGATTGTCCTTCGGAGGAACGGATGATTCGACTGGCCCTGAACGGTTTTGAAGACATTCGCGGGCTGTCCTTCGACCTGTCTGATCGGCGGTTGAAGGTTGTGCACGATGGCGAGGCTGAGCCTATCACCGCGAAGCTGGCAACCCTCGGGCTGGGAGCTTCGCTTCAGGAAACGGCCGCTGCCGACCCTGAGTCAATCAAGGCGGTCGGGGGTACGGCTATCTCGGCCGAGCAGGAGTCCGGCACCCTGCGTTGGTTGCTCGGTATCAATGCCGTCCTGTTTGCGGTGGAAATGACGGCCGGCCTGATCGCCCAGTCTACCGGACTGATTGCAGAATCCCTGGACAATTTCGCCGACGCGGCCGTGTATGGGCTCGCCCTGTATGCGGTTGGGCACAGCGTGAAAATGCAGGTGCGTGCGGCGCATCTCGCGGGCGTACTCCAACTGATTCTGGCTGTGGGCGCACTCGCAGAGGTGGTGAGGCGCTTTGTCTTCGGCAGTGAGCCGGAGTCGCTGGCAATGATGGGGATTGCGTTCATCGCATTGATCGCTAACACCACCTGTCTGCTGCTGATATCCAAACATCGGGAGGGCGGTGCCCACATGAAGGCGAGCTGGATATTCTCAGCCAACGATGTGGTCATCAATCTAGGGGTCATTACCGCTGGCGCTCTGGTGGCGTGGACTGGCTCCAATTATCCGGACCTGATAATCGGCAGCATCGCGGGGATTATCGTACTCAACGGTGCCAGGCGCATCCTGGCGCTTAAGGGTTGAACAATGTCCATCGTTGCCAAGAAACGCTTGCAGTACGGCCTGTTGGCTATTTCCGGCCTGATAGCGGCATCTGATCAGGTTGTAAAATGGTTGGTCCAGCAGTCAATGGCGTATGGCGAGTCGATTCCGGTGACCCCGTTCTTTAACTGGGTTCATGCCTGGAACACCGGCGCCGCATTCAGCCTGTTTGCCGATGGCGGAGGTTGGCAGCGATACTTTCTTATCACAGTCGCGGTAGTTGTCTCATTTGTACTGATCAGGCTGATTCTTCAGTGCCGCCGCAGGGGAGAAGCCATCGCGTACAGCCTTATTCTTGGCGGTGCCATGGGCAACCTGATTGACCGGATATTTCGTGGCTATGTTGTGGATTCCTTTGATGTCTATTGGCAATCCTGGCACTGGCCGGCCTTTAACCTTGCCGATATCGCCATTGTGCTGGGCACCGTGCTTTTCCTCTATGTCAGTTTCATACCCGAAAAATCGGGCACGAACGTCGAGCTCGATGGATCAGGCTAAGAAACATCTGACAAACGCCTTGACCTTAAAGTTGACTTTAAGGATATCGTCTGTGCTGACAAACCAAGAACGACAGCCAAAGCAAAGGAGAATGAAACGATGACATTGCAACTTGGAGAAACCGCTCCCGATTTCACCGTGGCATCCACCGAGGGAAACATTCAGTTTCATGAGTGGCTGGGAGACGACTGGGCCGTACTGTTTTCACACCCCGCCGACTACACCCCCGTCTGTACCACAGAGCTCGGCGCCTTCGCCAAGCGTAAGGACGAGTTCGCCAGTCGCGGTGTGAAGCTGATCGGGGTCTCCGTCGACCCGCTCGACTCTCATAACGACTGGGTGAAGGATATCGAGAAAACCCAGGGCGCCGGGCTCAATTTTCCCCTGCTGGCAGACAAGGATCAGGTGGTTGCCGACCTGTACGGAATGATCCATCCAAAAGCCGACCCCAAGGTGACTGTTCGAACGGTATTTATTATCGATTCCGCGAAGAAAATCCGTCTGATGCTGACGTATCCGCCCAGCACCGGGCGCAATCTGGACGAGATCCTGCGCGTCATTGATTCGCTCCAACTGACCGACAACCACAAAGTGGCCACGCCGGTGGACTGGAAGAATGGCGAGGATGTGATCATCGTTCCGTCGCTCTCCAACGAAGAGGCCAAAGAGCGCTTCCCCGACGGATGGGATGAGCAGACACCGTATCTGCGCGTTACCCGCCAACCTGGTCGGAAGTAATAGAGAATTCGTCAGCTGGCCTTGTGGCTGGCTGACGAAGCAATACCTGAGAAACCTTCACCGATAGGTTCGGTCATCGCCGAACCCGCAACCGAACACGGCCCCGAAATGCTTACCCTGACAATCCCTGAAGTTGGTCTCTTCGCGTTATTGATTGCACTTTGCCTGTCGCTGCTTCAGGCGACCGTGCCCTTGCTGGGAGCCGCCACCCGGCGCCCGTTGTGGATGGCATTTGCAGAGCCCATGGCATGGGGGCAATTTGTTTTTCTACTGGTTTCTTATGCCAGCCTGACCGCCAGTTTTCTTCTGGATGATTTCAGCGTGGATTATGTGGCCCGTAATTCCAACTCGATGCTGCCCTGGTACTACAAGTTCACCGCCGTCTGGGGCTCTCATGAAGGCTCGGTGCTGTTATGGAGTCTGATTCTCAGTGGCTGGGGCTTTGCCGTCAGTCTGTTTTCCCGCCAGTTGCCACGGGATATCCCGAGACCCGCATCCTGCTGCGTGGTGATGCTCATTTCGCCAACGTGGAATTGATGCAACTGGCGCTCGACGATCCGTACACCGATTTTCTGTTCGGCCTGGCCGGCAACAGCCGTCTGAAAAAACTGGCCGAGCCACACCTGCAATCCACCCGGCGGCTGCACGATACCCGCTGCCATAACGCTCGCCTCGCGGAACAGGCCCCGCCGCAACGCTCGCGCACCTTCCACGAGATCGATTATCAGGCCCGTTCCTGGCCACAGGCGTTTCGCACTGTCCTGAAAGCCGAAACCATGGCCCTCGGCGATAACCCCCGCTTCGTCGTCACCTCCCTGGAAGAGTCAACCCCGGAAATACTGTACGCCGAGCTGTATTGCGCCCGGGGCCAGGACGAGAATTTCATCAAGATGATGAAAAACGACCTGGCCAGCGACCGCACCTCGGATTGCCGCTTTGCGGCCAACCACCTGCGCCTGTTTTTCTCCTGCGCCGCCTATGTACTGCATCACGCCTTGCGCGCCGAACTGTTGCAAGGCACCGAGTTGTCTCAGGCCCAGCCCTCGACGGTCATCATCAAGCTGTTCAAGCTGGCCGTACGGGTGGTGCAGTACAAAGACCGCATCAAGCTCCACCTGCCAGGTAGCTGCCCGGTCAAGGCCCTTCTGCACACAGTCACCGAACGGTTATATCGCCTGCCTCGGCCCAGGTTAAACACCGGCTGAGCCGCTGTCGGCGCTCACCTCCATCTCGGGCTCGGGAGGCCTTCCCTCGCCCGGACGCTGGAATTGATCAAATAATAAACACTTAAGGCCGGTGACTGGATGACATCAGAGCGACATTGGCGCGCATACTACACTAATAATTCTCATATCTGGGCGTAATGGGCTAACCGAGAAAATTTCGTGGCTGCTGCTTGGGGTGTTTATGAAATGTTCGGGTTAGATGCGTAACTAGACTCCTTGGTTCCTGGATGCCGCAGACGCTGTCAGCTCCAGTCGAGGATCACCCTGGGGTTTCGATCAGGTTTCTCCAGTCGTAAACAAAAGCGAACGTTCGAGTGAGGGATTTACGTCAGAGCCTCCAAGCAAATCACAGCCATTTCATCCAGTATGATTGGCGGAGCAAATTGCAGACGCTGAATGATTACGTGGCAGAGATGACCATGCTCGGCTAAGCTCCTGTTTTATCGATTTAAGTGCAGCGTTATTGATGTTTCAAAGTCAGTAATAGTGACACAGTCAAATTTCTGCAATGATAAAGCGCGCTGCCTAATTGCTGTTATGTTTCTCTCAGAGCAGGCTCAAGTCCAAGGTGATCAACAAAGGGGATGAAGTCGCGATCCAAAAACAGCAGGGGCAACTCTTTCTCTATACAGAATGTCGCGATGATCACGTCGGCAGTTTTTCTGATCGTGATGCCTTTTTTTCGTAGTGCCCGATAGTTGTCGGCGCACTTAATTGCCATTTCTTTGCCAAACATTTCATACTGATCCAGAGTGAGCAGGCTTTGCTTGGTTTGGCGATATTGTTTGTCGTTGCGGATGCCTTGGAGGATTTCCAAAAATATGAGGTCTCCAATAGCAACCGAACCTTGAACTATCGAGGCATCCAGCAGATCAGTTTGCGGGTTGTCGACCCCATTGAAATAGTCGATCCAGACGCTGGTGTCTACCAGGATCATCGGGCAGCTCGCATTTCGCCCAAATCGCCTTCCCACTTGATCTTGCCACGTAACTTTCGAATTTCCTGCTGCTTGCTAAGCTGGACTAGAAGTCTAAGGCCTTGCTCGACGGCCTCTTTTTTGGTTTCGTAACCGGAGGCTTTGAGGGCTTCGGCCATTAACTGGTCGTCAATGACTATGTTAGTTCTCATGATGCACCTATGTGTATGCTTTTCGACTTTTATACACAATCTAGCATCTCAAGGAGAACATAACAATCGGCTGCACAGCGACCGATTTTCCGCCGCCTCCGCGGCTACAAACCGGCGCGTGAGCCGGGCGTTGTAAAGGAAATACCCGTCCATGAGAGATAGAGTAAGACTTAATCCGGGTGAAGAACTGAAACTCGAGGGCAGCAGAACTAAAGGACCTTTGGGTGAAACAGAAATCGACACATACTCCGTCATCAACAAGGCAGGAGAAGTCGTAGGTTCAGTTGTGCACTCCGATCACACAGCCATCAAAGGCTTTAAAAGAACGCAAACACTTGTCCAGAAAGATGCTGAAGGCAGTGTTTTGGTAGATAAGCGATGGTGATCTCAAATTTCGACCAGGTTTGGGCGACATGACCAATGGATATTGAATCTCTGACGCGCCTAACCCACAATCATGTCCAGCGAAGTAAACAAACGCTCACTTTAATTGCGGTAGAGAGGTAGAACAGGTGACTGAGCTGGTTAGTTATGAATTGAAAGATGGTGTAGCAACGATTGCCATCAGCAATGGCAAGGCCAACGCCCTGAGCCAGGAAGTGTTCGAGGGGCTCAACGCGGCGCTGGATCGGGCGGAGCAGGACAAGGCGGTTGTGATTCTGACCGGCCAGCCAGGCGTGTTCTCTGCCGGGTACGACTTGAAAGAAATGCAGAAGGGGCCGAAAGAAGCAGCCGCGCTGGTAAAAACCGGCTCCAGCTTTACCCGGCGTCTGGCCGCATTCCCGTTGCCGATTATTGGTGCCTGTAGCGGCCATGCCATTGCCAAGGGCGCGTTCATTCTGCTGTCAGTGGATCACCGCATTGGTATTGAGGGCCCCTTCAAACTGGGCCTGAACGAGGTTGCAATTGGCATGACCATGCACCACGCCGGGATTGAAATTGCCCGCCATCGACTGGCGCCCGCCCACTTTTACCGTTCGGTCGTGAACGCTGAGATCTACAGCCCGGAAGGGGCCGTGCAGGCGGGCTTCCTGGATGAGGTGGTTGCCCAGGACAAACTGGTTGAGCGGGCCACCGAGCTGGCGCAGCATTTCAAAACCCTGAACATGCGCGCCCATCGTGAAACCAAGCTGAAGGCCAAAGCGGACTATCTGGCGCTGCTGGATCGTTGCATCGAGCAGGATGCCGAGCACCTTGGCCTGAACGGCTAGTTCACGTTTTTGAACTGAACTGCGGTGCTTCGCGGAAACGGAACAGTTTTGCCAGGATCACGTCAGGGAAAGACTGGATCCGGGTGTTGTAGATCATGGCGCTCTCGGTGTAGCTGTTTCGCAAGAGCGAAAGGTAGTTTTCCGTCTCTGCCATGATCGACATGAACTTCTGAATGTCCTCATTGTTCTTCAGGTCCGGATATCCCTCGATCCGGGCCTGGAGGGCATTGGTTACGTTCTGTTCAAACTGGATAAGCTTGTCGGCCTGGCCCTTCGAACTCATCTCGACAGGGTCCGCACTGCGTAGCTGGGCAATGGCTTTCAGCAGCTGTTTTTCGTGGGCCAGAGACGCCTTTACGATTTTCTCCAGGTTGGGCCACAGCTCATGGCGTTGCTGGAGAATGGTGTCGATATTGGCCGATGCCCGCAAAGCCCCTTGCCCCCGATCCAGGCCGGCAAAACCCAGGCAGTAGACGTTCACGAAGGTTTCGAGAAAGCGGACGGTGTAACGCCTGTCGCCCCGGCGCTCCGAATGGTACTGCGGGTATTCGATCTTCGCACCGTCTGGCTGGACGAGAACCTTTCCCTCGCTGTCCTCCAGCCAGAAAGGCGCTAGTTCTTCCCGATGCTCAATAACCCGCCATTTTTCGTTTTTTCCGGAACCCCGCTTTTCTTCAACCTTGTAGTCGAAGGCCACGCATTTCTCGTTTTTTAGTGGATCCCTGAGCGGGGGATGGTCTTCATCGACATCCACAATTGCCTTGAGCTCCGAGACGCCAAAACTGAGTCCCCGGGTGCTGCTGGTAGGTACCGCTTCGATCAGGCGCTTGAACTTGATGGTCCGGATCGACAACCACAAGAGCAACAGGGCAGCAATAATGCTGGCTGCGGCGAGTCGGCGGCTGGTCCAGGCGTGCTGGTATCGGCCCTCATACAAATCGGCGATGGCAGACCATTCCTGACGGAGCTTGTTGATGCCAAGCACCGAGAGCGTACCGGACACCGCAATGGCCATTACCAGAACATAGACCCAGAACCGGTGAACTTTGATCAACGGAAGGGACAGCGCGATACCCAGAGCCAGAAAGCCAGTTGCGATGGAAATGCGGATGGCTGCCTCGAAGAACCGGTCGCCACTGTCCACGGTCAGCGTGTTCCGGGAAACCATGGCCGGAAGGCTGAAGTCTTCGAGGCCATAAAAGGTAACTGCCCCGATTTCGCTGCTGTACTGGCCGATTACCCGCGCCGTGTGTCCGGGAATGAGCGCCCACTCCGAGTAGATTCTGCGGCCGGACTGATTGCGATAGGTTCGCTCCAGATTCCATTCGACCTCTTCCAGATCGCTGCCCGGAGCTACAATGACTGAGCCGGTCTGGTCCCTGAGCTGGAAGTCGCCGCCGCGGGCGCCGGAATCCAGGGTGCGGATACGCAGATCACCGTCGGAGTCGCGATATTCCTCCTCGAGTTTGTAGCGATAGTAGACCGCCTCGGTGTTGGAATAGGGCGTTTCGAGAGTTCCCAACTGATCCGTGACCTTGCCTGCGATCACATAGGGGCCTGTGGTCAAAGCGCCGACGGGCATTTCTGGTAGGCGTTCCAGTTGCCGTGCTTCGGTGAGCTGGCTGAGCCCGGTCGTCATCGCATAGTAGCTGCCTGCCAGGCAGGCGACTGCGATAATGGCGGTGATAATCCGGCCGGGAATACTGGCGATATTGAAGCGCCCCATGGCGGGAGAGTCCTTGGTCTGCTGGCTTTCAGGGGCAAGAGTATAAAGTATCGGGCTTTGTCATTCCCCCGGCCTCACCCGAATTGGGATGGAACGCAAGTTGGCAATGATGGGTGGTTCCTATAACGTTAAAGGCTTTCCTTTCAGAATTCAGGAGCGCGTTGTGTCCCAGTCCGAGCAATTTGCCAGCGACAACTACAGCGGTGTGTGCCCGCAGGCCTGGAAAGCCATGGAGGCGGCCAACCGGATGGATGAACCAGCCTACGGCGAGGACAGCTGGACGCAAAAGGCGGCGGATGGCCTGAGGACGCTGTTCGATACCGACTGTGACGTTTACTTCGTGTTCAATGGCACTGCCGCCAATTCTCTGGCCCTGGCCTCGATCGGTCAGTCGTTTCACAGCGTGATCTGCCACGAGCTGGCCCATATTGAAACCGATGAATGCGGCGGCCCGGAGTACGCCTCCAACGGTGCCAAGCTGCTTCTGGGGCAGGGTGCAAACGGCAAGCTGACACCGGAGAGCATCGAGCACCTGGTGACCAAGCGGACCGATATTCACTACCCCAAGCCCAAGGCGCTCAGCCTGACCCAGGCCACAGAGGTCGGGACGGTCTATACACCCGAGGAGCTCAGGGTCATTCGGGCGGTCGCCGATCACCATAAGCTCAATATCCATATGGATGGCGCCCGCTTCGCAAATGCGGTGGCTGCGCTGGATGTACATCCGTCGGATATTACCTGGAAGGCCGGTGTCGATGTTCTGTGCTTTTCCGGCACTAAGAACGGCCTGGCGCTTGGCGAGGCGGTGGTGTTCTTCAACCGGTCTCTGGCGGAGGACTTCGAGTGGCGTTGTAAGCAGGCGGGCCAGCTGGCCTCCAAGATGCGTTATATCTCGGCACCCTGGTGCGGGCTTCTGGAAGGCGATGTTTGGTTGGAGAATGCCCGCCACGCCAATGCCTGTGCCCAGCGCCTTGCCCGGGGGCTGGAAGGTCTTCCAGGTATCCAGCTACGCTATCCTAGACAGGTGAACGGTGTTTTCGTGGAGATGCCGGAGCCTTTGCAGGCGGCACTGCGGGCCAAAGGCTGGCGCTTTTACAACTTTATCGGTGGCAGTGCCCGCCTGATGTGCTCCTGGGCAACGACCCATGAGCAGGTGGACCGCTTTCTTGCTGATGTCAGAGCCCTGACAGGTTAAGAGCTATCGATTCCGGGGCGAAGTCGTGGTATATCAGCAGCCCCAAAACCCCAATTTTTACGGAAACAGAAGACATGCCCAGAGCCAGTGAAATCAAAAAGAATTCCGCCGTTGAATACGATGGTCGTGTGTATTTTGTAAAGGACATCGAGCGTTCCGTGCCCCAGGGCCGGGCTGGCGGCAGTCTTTACCGCATGCGCATGTACGATGTGGTGACCAACCAGAAGCTGGACGAGACCTTCAAGGATTCGGACATGCTCAACCTGGCCGACCTTACCCGCCGGGAAGCCACCTTTTCCTACGCCGATGGCGATGAGTATGTATTCATGGATACCGAGGATTTCACCCAGTACAGCCTGAATCGCGACGCGATTGCTGACGAGCTGTTGTTCATCTCTGAGGATACCCAGGGTGTGATGGTCATCCTGCTGAAGGATTCTCCGGTTGCACTCGCACTCCCCCCCACCGTTGAGCTTGTAATTGAAGAGACGGATCCGTCTGTCAAAGGCGGCTCGGCGACGGCCAGAACCAAGCCAGCCCGCTTCGCCACGGGTCTGGTGGTGCAGGTTCCCGAGCACATCTCCACCGGAGATCGTATTCGCATTAACGTGGAGGAGCGCAAGTTCCTGGGCCGCGCCTGAGTTAAAGTCGTTCCGAAGTAAGGACACCCTGTGAAGCCGATAGAAACGATAAAAGTGCTGGTCGCCAGCGTGATTGCTGTTATGGTCATGGTGGGTATTGCCCGGTTTTCCTACACGCCGATGATCCCGGAAATGGTCGCGGCACTGGGGCTGAGCAAATCCGTCGTCGGCATGCTGGCAACCGTGAACTACGCCGGCTACCTGACCGGCGCAGTGCTGATTACCCGCATCAGCGATCTTGGTCTCAAGGTAAGGCTCTACCAGCTTGGCCTGGTGGTTGCCGTGGTTTCAACGGTTCTCATGGGGTACACCACCAATGTGTGGGTGTGGTCCATTCTGCGTTTTATCTCAGGTCTGAGCACCTCAGCGGGTATGTTGCTGGGTGCCGGTCTTTTGATGAGCTGGTTGATCAAGAACAACCAGAAGTCCGAGCTCGGCGTGTTCTTTTCCGGTATCGGGCTCGGGATTGTACTCACCGCTGTGGTGGCGGAGCTGATCAAGGATCCGTTCACCTGGGATCAGCAATGGGTGATTTACGGGCTGGTGGCCCTTGGGCTTCTGTTGCCCGCCTGGCGTTGGATGCCGGACTACCGGGCCTGTGCCTTGCCGAAAACAGGTGCGGCCAAGGCAGGTGACGAGCGAAGCCGGTTCATACGGATCCTCCAGCTGGCGTATTTCTGCGCCGGTGTGGGCTATGTGGTGACAGCCACCTTCCTCGTAGCAATTGCGGAATCCATGCCCGAGCTTCAGGGGCAGGGCTGGCTGGTCTGGCTGATTGCAGGTCTTGCTGCAACGCCGGCCTGCTGGCTGTGGGATGTGTTTTCCCGGCGTTGGGGCCAGTGGCTGGCGCTTTATCTGGCCTACACCCTGAACTCCGTGAGCATCCTGATGCTGATCGTGAACACCAGCTTCGCCAGCGTGATGCTCAGCTCCGTGATTTATGGCGCCAGCTTTATCGGTATCGTCAGCATGATGCTGGCAATGGTAGGGCGGGTTTTCCCCGAGAACCCTTCCCGGCCCATGAGCCGGTTGACCTTCAGCTACGGTATCGCCCAGATGATCGCACCCGCGGTGGTTGGCTATCTCGCGGATGTGGAAGGTAATTACACCAACGGCCTCTGGCTGACCCTGGTGGTGATGGCGTTAGGCGTTTTGATGCTTCACCTGGCAAGGCGGGCGCAGCAGCGTCAGGGCGAAGCCGCGACAGCGGGTTGAATTGATTCCGCAATCGAATGTCACTCGAAGAGGAAAGCAGATCATGCCAGGAAAGCCTTCAAAACCCGTATCAGCATCTGCGATTGAGAAGCACGTCTACAAGGTGTTTCCAAACGACATGAATTCCCACAATACCGTGTTCGGCGGCATGATCATGGCAAAATGCGACCGGCTGGCGCTGGTCGTGGCAGAGCGGCATTCCGCCCATGTTTGTGTGACGGCTGCCGTGGATTCAATCCATTTCAGGGCACCGGCGAAGGGTAACGATACGCTGCTGTTCAGCCTGTCGCTGAACCGGAGCTGGGGCTCGTCCATGGAAATCGGTGCCAGGGTAGAGGCCGAAAACAGTTACACCGGCGATACGCGGCACATTCTCTCGGCCTTTTTCACCTTTGTTGCTCTGGACGAGAATGACCGGCCGGTGGATGTCCCGGAAGTGATACCGGAAACGGACGAGCAACAGCGCCGGTACGACAATGCCGAGATTCGCCGGGAAGGGCGCCTGAAAACCCGGGAACAACTGGCATCCTCGTCCCGCTCGGCAACTGACTGAGCGGGTGCCTAGAGAACCTCTGGTTCTGTTGTCGGATCTGTCTGGATGGCAGTATCCCGCAATCCACCGAACCGCTTGTAAAACTTCTCACCCGGACCTGGAAGGGGGCCGGAGGCGTTTTCGAGGTTCTCGTCCAGCCACTGCTCGGCCCGCACATAGATTTGACGATACAGGTTCCGACACAGCTGTTTGGCGCTGCGGCCTTCCCAGTCACCGGGTAGCAGTTCATCGGGCAGCAGCGGGTCCCTCAGAAGAATTTTGCGGTACTCGTGGATCAGCAGGATCCGGAGTATCAGGCACTCCGCGGGGCTGAGAGTGTCCTCAGACTGGAGTTCACGCCACAGGGGCCGGAACTGGGTCAGGAAGCGTCGGTAGCGGCCGCCCAGTTCCTCAAGGTTCCAGCTTTCGCGAACCTGCAGTCTCAGGGCTCTTGGGCTCTTCTGCTCCATGGGCATGGTCTGCATCACGATGGTGTCTTCGAGAGCACCCCATTCCTGAAGCATTGGAATCAGTTCGCTGCGAGTGAAGCGTGGGTGTTCCATCAGCCCGGGTGCCATGCTGCCAAAACTGAGCCACTTGAGTTCCTCCCGGACTTTTTGCCTGAGTTCCGGGGAAAGCTGGTTCAGGTAGACCAGGCACCAGCTTCCACTCCATTCTTCGGCGCCCAGGTTATAGACGTGCTGAAAAGCCTGCTCGAACCGCCGCAGGCCCGGGCCGGTGAGGCTGTAATAACTGCAACGGCCCACCTTTTCGGTCTGCAGCCAGGATTCCTGAACCAGACGATACACCGAGGTGCGAACCAGTCGCTGGCTGATGCCCATGGGCTCTACCAGTTTCATCAGGCTTCCCAGCCAGACATTGCCGCCGCGGGGAACGATGGCATCGCCATAGATGGTGATGATGAGTGAGCCGGCCCGAAGGGGTCGCTTTTTCTGGAAGTTCTTGACGAGCAGTTCTAGCTGGCTTTTTGCAGTCATGGCCTGAGTTCGCAAATAAGAATCAATGAAACACGTTGTACGTATTATGCGGTTCTTACGTGTCAGGTAAAGGTTTGTCTTTCGATCAGCGGTGCTGGCGTGTTCTGCCAGTGTCGGCTTTACTGACAGAGCCGCGTTGGCACTCCCGGAAATCAGTTGACACGAGCGTTATGATACAATAACTTCATTTGATATTCGTCAATGGTATCGAATCATACCGGGAGCGAAGAAACAAAAACTCAAGCCCCTGCAAAAAACGGGAGAACAAAAACAATGTTTAAAACAGTGATTCGTCGCGCAGGCAAATGCGCAGCCGTTGCAGCCGCCGGTCTCATGATGATGAGCGCTCAGGCAGCTGAACCCATCAAGATCGGTTCGTTCCTGTCAGTGACAGGCCCGGCATCGTTCCTTGGTGATCCCGAGCTGAAAACGCTCGAGATGTACGTTGAAAAAATTAATGAAGAAGGTGGTGTCCTTGGTCGTCAACTGGAGCTGATCCACTATGACGACGTTGGCAACGCTTCCTCTGCCCGTAACTTTGCCAGTCGCCTGATCCGCTCGGACCAGGTTGATATCATCGTTGGCGGCAGTACTACCGGCGCTACCATGGCGGCGGTACCGCTGATTGAGCAGGCAGAAGTGCCGTTCATCTCCCTGGCCGGTGCTGTGGTTATCACCAACCCGGTCAAAAAGTGGGTATTCAAGACTCCTCAAACCGACCGCATGGCGGCAGAGCGTATTCTGACCGACATGAAGGATCGCGGCATTACCAAGTTTGGTCTGATTTCCGGCACCGGTGGTTTCGGAAGCTCCGGTCGCACCCAGACTCTGGAAGTGGCCGAGCAGATGGGCATGGAAGTTGTGGCCGATGTTACTTACAGCGGATCTGATACAGACATGACCGCCCAGCTGACCAATATCCGTAACACAAGTGGTGTGGAAGCGGTTCTGAACTTCGGTTTCGGCCAGGGTCCGGCCATCGTGACTCGCAACTATGCCCAGTTGGGTATGGAGCTTCCGTTCTACCAGTCCCACGGTGTCGCATCCGACAGCTTCCTCGAGCTGGCTGGCTCTTCAGCCGATGGTCTGCGCCTGCCTGCCTCTCCGCTGCTAGTGCCGGATTCCCTGCCGGACGACGATCCCCAGAAGGAAGTGGTTCAGAACTACAAGGCTGAATACGAAGCCCGCTGGGATTCCAAGGTGTCCACTTTCGGTGCCTACGCTTACGACGGCCTGATGCTGGCAGTCCGCGCCATGGAAGAGGCCGGTTCTACCGATCCGGAAGCCGTTCGTAACGCCCTGGAAAACATCAAGGGCTATGTCGGCGTAACCGGTGTGTTCAACATGTCACCGGAAGACCACAACGGCCTTGATCCGGAATCCTTCCGCATTCTGGAAGTCCAGAACGGCGAATGGAAGCTGATTAACTGATACCCCTTTAACCTGTCTCGCGGCTGGCGATGACCCCTTCCCTGGGGCAGTCGCCAGCCGATGTTCGACCGGAACCACCGCTATGCTCGCAGAATTCTTACAGTACCTGTTCACCGGGATTACTATCGGTGCGACCTACGCCCTGATAGCCCTCGGCTTTACTCTCATCTATAACGCCAGTCACGTCATCAACTTTGCCCAGGGCGAGTTCCTGATGATTGGAGGCATGGCTACGGTTTCGCTTACGGCCATGGGTGTGCCCATGATCCTGGCGGTCGTGTTGGCCGTGATCCTGGCCGGCATCCTAGGCATCGCCCTGCAACGGTTCGCGATTGCGCCCGCCAAGCAGGCCGATGTTGTTACCCTGATTATTATCACCATCGGTGCATCTATCTTTATTCGCGGTATTGCCCAGGTAGTCTGGGGCAAGGAATACCACGTGATGCAGAATTTCAGCACAGACCAGCCCATCGAGGTCTTTGGTGCCGTGCTGAACAGCCAGAGCCTGTGGGTTCTGGGTATCGGTGCGATCCTGGTCGTGGGGTTGGTACTGTTCTTTACCAAGACGCTGATTGGTAAAGCTATTCTGGCTACGTCCATGAACAAAGAGGCGGCACGGCTTGTGGGTATCCGGACCCAGATGGTTCTGATGCTGGCGTTTATGGTGTCAGCACTGCTGGGCTCGGTAGCCGGTATTGTGGTTGCTCCGATCACATTCACGTCTTACGACATCGGTATCATTCTCGGGCTGAAAGGCTTTGTGGCCGCTGCCATTGGTGGCCTGGGTAGCGGTGTTGGCGCGGTTGTAGGCGGTCTGTCGCTGGGTATCGTTGAAGCCATGGCAGCCGGTTACATCTCATCGGACTATAAGGATGCTGTGGCATTCTCCATGATCCTGCTGGTGCTGTTCTTCATGCCCCGCGGATTGTTCGGTGCCAAGGTAGTGGAGCGCGTCTGATGTTGAACACGTTTATGCAGTCGCGTCTCCGGGGGCTGATTGTTCTCGCCCTGATTCTCATCATTCTTCCCGCTTTTCTCGGCAACCCGTTCCATTATGAGCTGGTTACCCAGATGGCGATCATTGCTGCCACGGTGGTTGGCCTTAATCTCCTGGTGGGTTTTGCTGGCCAGATCAGTCTTGGCCACGCTGGCTTCTTCGGTCTTGGCGCCTACTTTACCGGCATCGCGACCGGCACCTACGGCTGGCCTTCAGTGCCCGCGTTGGTGGTCGGAGCAATTGTTGTGGGCTTTATTGCCTGGATTGTCGGGCGACCGATTCTGCGCCTGAAGGGCCACTATCTGTCCATGGCGACCCTCGCCGTTGGTTTTATTATTGCCATCATCCTGAACAACGAGCGTGCACTGACCGGCGGGCCAGACGGTATGCCGGTGCCGGCCTTCGAAATATTTGGCTGGGAGCTGAGCGCGTTTGGTCGCTATTCGCTGTTCGGTATCACGATCGAAGGCTTCCAGGCCTGGTATATCTTCGCCAGCGTGGTGCTTCTGGTAGCGGTGTGGTTTGCCCTGAACCTGATTGAATCGCCGATTGGCCGGGCGCTGCGTTCGGTTCACGGCTCGGAAGTGGCTGCCAGCGTTGTCGGTGTGAACACCGCGAAATACAAAAGCCTGGTGTTCGTGATCTCGGCGATCTACGCCAGCCTGATGGGCAGTCTTTATGCCCACTTCCAGGGCTTCATTACGCCTGCGGTAGCAAGCTTCGAATTCTCCATCCTGTTCATCACCATGGTTGTTCTGGGTGGTATGGGCTCGACCTTCGGTGTCATTCTTGGCGCCGTGGTGCTGAAGCTTTTGCCCCAGGTTCTGGCAGATTTCCAGGAGCTGGAACATGTCATGTTCGGCCTGATCCTGATGCTCACCATGATTTTTATGCCAAAAGGGCTGTTGCCCACACTGACCGCGTTTGTTTCCAAGAAAATGCGCAAGAAAGCGGGAGGTGAGGCATGACAGCACTGGTCGAAGTAAAGGGACTGGATAAAGCCTTTGGTGGTGTCCATGCGGTGGAAGGCGTCAGCTTTTCGGTTGAAGCCGGACAGGTCTATTCTGTTATCGGCCCCAATGGTGCCGGCAAGACAACGCTGTTTAACCTGATCACAGGGCTCTATACGCCGACCAAAGGCGAGATCCTGCTGAACGGTGAGAGCACCGCCAAGCTGGAGCCCAATGAACTGGCAGAGCGGGGCATGTGCCGCACGTTCCAGCAGATGCAGATCTGCATGAACATGACTGCCATCGAGAACGTGATGCTGGGTCGGCATCTGCAGCTCAAAAGCAGCCTTTTCACTACCTTGTTCCGGTTGCCGTCCCTGCGTCGCAATGAAGACGCCGCTCGCAAGCGTGCTGCGGAACTGATGGAGTATGTAGGCTGTGGCGACTATCTCGACGCCGAAGCCTCGGCGATGTCCTATGGCGCGCTCAAGCGCCTGGAAATAGCCCGGGCACTAGCGGCCGAACCCAAGGTTATCCTTCTGGACGAGCCGGCAGCCGGCCTGAATGCGGTTGAAACCGCCGCCCTGGAGGAACTGATCCGGAAAATTGCGGATCAGGGCACCACGGTCATGCTGGTTGAGCACGATATGAAACTGGTGATGGGTATTTCCGACCGGTTGTTGGTGCTCAACTACGGCCGTGTTCTGGCAGAGGGAACCCCTGAGGAAATCCGCCAGAATCCGGATGTTATCGCCGCCTATCTGGGTGGCTGAGCGAGGAGACATTTCACATGAGCGAGCAAAATACTGAAATGGCGCCTGCCCAGTCACGCAGTGAGCAGGCCGTACGGATTATTGTTCATGAGCACCAGGCGCTGTGGCGGATTCTGGATCTGCTGGACCAGTTGCTGAGTGATATGAACCTTAACGACCAGCGCCCGGATGAGCGGCTGCTGAAGACCATTTTTGATTACATTCAGCACTTCTCCCAGCGGGTGCATAGCACGCCCACTGACATTGAGCTCTACAAACGGCTCAGTGAGAAGTCCCCCGAGACAGCGCCTCTGCTGGAGAAGCTGGCCAGGGGCTATGTCATCGGTCACGAAAAGCTGGTGGAGTTGCGCCAGTTGTTGGCGGAGTGCGAAAAAGGCTGGCCGGAAGGTCGCGAAGAGTTCAGCCATGCTCTGGCCCGTTTCACGGAAGCCTTGCGCAAACACATTCGCAAGGAAGAGGGCGTGGTTATTCCACGGGCCCGTAAACTCCTGACCGAGGAAGACTGGCAGCAGATCATCGAAGCGCGGGACGTGGAAAACGATCCGCTGTTCGGTGAGCGCGTCCGGGAGGAATTCCGGGAATTGCGGCACCAGATTGTCAGTTATACCCCCGAGAAATTCGGTGGTCTCGGCCTGAAGCACGCAGACCGGGTGACTGCGCCTCATGCCAAAGAAGAGATGCTGTCCATCAAGGGACTGGTAACGTCCTACGGCCAGATTGAAGTGCTGCATGATGTGGACATCCACATCAATAGTGGTGAGATCGTGTCACTGGTAGGCGCCAATGGTGCTGGCAAATCCACACTGTTGATGACTATCTCGGGTCTTCAGCCCACAGACCGGGGTGCCATCACCTTTGAAGGCAAGGATCTCTCGAAGATCACTGCCGATCAGAGGGTAGCTGATGGCATCGTCCAGGTGCCTGAAGGCCGGCAGGTGTTCAAGGACTTGAGCGTTCATGACAACCTGCTTCTGGGCGCCTATACCCGTGGCAAAACCCCCGAGGTAATGGACGATCTGGAACGGATGTACACCAAGTTTCCGATTCTGCGACAGAAGCGCCATAACCTGGCAGGCGAGCTCTCCGGTGGCCAGCAACAGATGCTTGCGATGGGCCGTGCCCTGATGGCCAAGCCAAGACTGCTGCTGCTGGATGAGCCCAGCATGGGTCTGGCGCCGTTGATCATCGAGGAGATCTTCAACATCGTCAAGGAACTCAAGGAAGAGGGTATTACCATCTTCCTGGTAGAGCAGAATGCCTCCCAGGCGCTGGCTCTGGCGGATCGCGGCTACGTGCTGGAAACCGGCAAGGTGGTGATCGAAGGGACCGGCCGTGAACTGCTCAGCAATGAGAAGGTTCGTGAGGCCTACCTGGGCATGTAATCGCCCGGAACTTTCCTTGCGCCAATAAAAGGGGGACAGGTCTTGCGACCTGTCCCCCTTTTATTTGCCTGACGCTTTCTCCCTGGGGTCCAAGACAGGGAGAAAGCAGGGAAGCCCGGTGTTACTCGGGCTTCTTGGCAACCAGTGTCAGGATGTCGTAGCTCGCAACCATCTCGTCGTTCTGGTTGTGAACCTGAACATCCCAGACCACAACACCCTGGGGGTGTCCGTCCGGAGATGTCCGACCCTGATCGATCTTGCGCTTGCAGGTCAGGCGCGCCCGGATTGTGTCACCCGGGGCAACCGGCTCAATGAAACGCAGGGTGTCCAGACCGTAGTTCGCCAGCACCGGACCTTCACCCGGATAGACGAACAGGCCGGCCGCAGCGGAAAGCACGAAGTAGCCGTGAGCAATGCGCTTGCCGAACTGGGAGTCCCGCGCCGCGATTTCATCGAAGTGCATATAGAAGTGATCACCGGACAGGCAACCAAAGTTGACGATGTCGGCTTCGGTGACGGTGCGTCGATGCGTCAGCAGAGACTCGTTGATCTGCAGGTCTTCGAAGTGGCGACGGAACGGATGCACGTCGGTTTCGATCAGATCAGCACCGCGTACGTACTCGCGGGTAACCGCAGCCAGCATGCTCGGAGAGCCCTGGATCGCGGTGCGCTGCAAGTAGTGGTGAACCGCACGGATGCCGCCCAGTTCTTCACCACCACCGGCGCGCCCGGGGCCGCCATGCTTGAGCATGGGCAGAGGCGATCCGTGGCCGGTGGATTCCTTCGCGGCTTCGGCATCCAGCAGGTGCAGACGGCCATGGAAAGCGGCCAGAAGTGGCGCAATCCTGCCGGCAATGGCAGGGTCCCGGGTGGTCAGGGTAGTGACCAGGGAACCACGGCCTTTCGAGCAAAGTTCAACGGCGTCTTCAACGGTGTCGTAAGGAATGACCGTGGCAACCGGGCCGAAGGCCTCGATATCGTGGGCGCCGCAGCCGTTTTCCGGGTTCCGGCACAGCAGCAGGTGCGGCTCGATGAATGCGCCTTTCTCGGTGCCATCGCCGGTGGGCTTGAAGTTGCCTTCGCCACCCACAACCAGCTCGCTGGTCTTGAGCAGTTCCTGGATATTGGCCTTCACATCTTCCAACTGGTCGGTGGAGGCCAGTGCACCCATGCGAACGCCTTCGACAGAGGGATCACCTACAGTGATCTTGGAAAGCTGCTCTTTCAGCTTGTCGCAGACCGCGTTCGCCTGATCTTTCGGCACGAGGATACGACGAATGGCAGTACATTTCTGACCGGCCTTGGCGGTCATCTCGCGGCGTATTTCCTTCACGAAGATGTCGAATTCGTCGTGCTCGGGGGTAACATCCGGGGCGAGGATCGCGCTGTTCAGGGAATCCGCTTCGGCGTTGAACGGAATCGAACGATTGATGATGTTCGGATGGTTCTTGAGTTTGCGGGCGGTTGCCGCGGAACCGGTAAAGGTAACAACGTCCTGCTCTTCGAGATGATCGAACAGGTCGCCGGTGCTGCCAATGATCAGCTGCAGACTGCCTTCAGGAAGCGCGCCGGATTCCTGCATCAGGCGAACCGCCAGTTCGGTCACGTAGCAGGTAGAGGTGGCCGGCTTCACGATGGACGGCATACCCGCCAGGAATGTGGGTGCAAACTTCTCCAGCATGCCCCACACCGGGAAGTTGTAGGCATCGATGTGAACGGCCACGCCGCCACGGGGCACCAGGATATGGGTGCCTGCAAAGTGGTTGTTCTTGCCAAGAGGAGTCACCGGACCCTCGTGAACAACATTGCCGGACGGCAGCTCGCGCCGGCCCATGCTGGCATAGGAGAACAGGGTGCCAAAACCACCATCGACATCGATGCCGTTGTCGCCCTTGGTGGAACCGGTATGCATGGACAGAGCGTAGAGTTCTTTCTTGTGCTCCTGGAGGTACAGGGCCATGGCCTTCAGGGCCAGGGCGCGCTCCTGGAAATCCATCGCCATCAGGTTCTTGCCGCCAACCTTGCGGCCATACTCAACGGCGTTCTTGAAATCGAGGGTGTCGTCGTGGGTGTGGGCGACGATCTCGCCATTGATGGCGCTGGGCAGGGCCTTGGCGGGCTTTTCGCCGACCCACTGGCCGGCAATGAAACTTTTCAGGACTGACATGGGAAACTCCATTCGTTTCTGAAACGCGAAGGCAAGTCCCGTTGTTACGGGACTTGCCTTGCTCTTTTCTTGATGTTGGGGCGGAAACTACATTTCGTCGTAGTCCAGAACCACCTTGTCGCTGATCGGGTAGCACTGGCAGGAAAGCACGTAACCGGCTTCCACCTCGTAGTCTTCCAGAGCAAAGTTCTGGTCCATCTCCACTTCGCCTTCCACCACCTTGGCGCGGCATGTCGAGCAGACACCGGCCTTGCACGAGTAAGGCAGATCAGCGCCTTCCTCATTCCCGGCATCCAGGATGCTCTTGGTGTCGCGTACCAGTGGGAAGGTCAGGGAGCGGCCATCGGCAATAACGGTTACTTCGCTGACAGACTGCGGATCCACGTGGGCAGGATCGCGGTCTTTCCGGGCCTGAGGCACGCCACCGGCCGGGGTGAAGAGTTCAAAATGGATTTTGCTTTTTTCCATGCCATGATTCAGCAGCGAGTCCCGCACGGTCTCGGTCATCAGTTGAGGGCCACAGATAAACACAGCAGTGAGCTCTTTGGCATTGATCCAGTGGTCGAACAGCTTGTCGCACTTCTCGTGGTCGATACGACCGTTGTAAAGGTCTATGTCCTGTTCTTCACGGGTGAAGATGTACACCAGGTTAAGGCGGGACATGTACTCGTTTTTCAGGTCCTGCAGCTCGTCACGGAACATGGTGCTGCTGGTGGCCTTGTTGCCGTAGAACAGGGTGACCTCGCTCTTGGGCTCGGTTTCCAGGGTGGTCTTCACGATCGAGAGGATCGGAGTAATACCACTGCCGGCGGCTACCGCCAGGTAGTTGCCTTCACGCTCGGGGTCCAGATCAACCGAGAAATGGCCCTGCGGCGGCATGACTTCCAGAGTCTGGCCGGGCTTGAGTTGCTCGTTGGCAAAGGTGGAGAAGCGACCGCCCGGAACCTGTTTGACGGCGATGCGAAGCTCCTGGTCGTTGACACTGCGGCAGATCGAGTAGGAGCGGCGAACTTCCTCGCCATCCAGCTTGGTGCGCACGATCAGGTGCTGGCCCTGCTGGTAGTGAAACTTGTCTGCCAGATCTTCCGGCACGTCAAAAGCAAGTGATACGGCGTTTCTTGTTTCAGGTCTGACCTCTTTGAGGGTCAGTGAGTAAAATTTGTTCATGATCGTATCGGCTCTAGATGCATTTGAAATAGTCGAAGGGCTCGAGGCATTCCTTGCAACGATAAAGGGCTTTGCAGGCGGTGGATCCGAACTCGCTGACCCGTTCGGTGTCTTTGCTGCCGCAATGAGGGCAGGCAATGACCTCCGGTTCTCCGAGCAGGCTCATTTTGCTGGAGCTGCCCTCGGGTGGCGCGATACCGAACGCCCGAAGCTTTTCTTTGCCTTCGTCTGTGATCCAGTCGGTGGTCCAGGCAGGGGTCAGAACCTGTTTGATTTTCGGATCGCGGAAGCCAGCGGCGCGCAGCGCCTCGGCGATCAGCTCCTCAATCAGTTCGGTTGCCGGGCACCCGGAGTAGGTCGGGGTCACGTCAATGGACAGTTCTTTACCGTCCCAGTGAACCGCCCGGACAATGCCGAGCTCCACGACACTGACTGCCGGCACTTCAGGGTCTTTGACCTCTTCAAGAAGTGCCCAGATGTCGTCCTCTGTCAGCAGATCCGGGCGGGCGTTGGCCGGCACCCGATCACTGGCAATCAGAATGTCGACAGCTGACCGGCTGTCTGAATCACCATGTTGTGGCATCGGGATAGGCCCTCTGCAGGAACTGCATTTCTGCCAGGATGAAACCGAGGTGTTCGGTGTGCTCGCCGTGCTTGCCACCCATGTACATCCAGGCGTCTTCCGCGCCAGGAGTCAGGGTTGCCTGGGTGAGCACCTCGTTGACCATGCCGCGCCAGTCTTTGGCCAGCTGGTCAGTATCCGGGCCAATGCCCGCCTCGGCCATCACACGATCGGTGTCGTCCGGCGTAATAAGCTCGCCGGTAAAACGCCAGAGGATGTCGACGGCGTCCTGCATGCGGCGGTGGCTTTCTTCAGTGCCATCACCAAAACGCTTCACCCACTCCGAGGAGCGGCGCAGGTGGTAGGTCACCTCTTTCAGCGCCTTGGCAGCGATGCCGGCAATGCGCTCGTCGCTGGATTCGGTCAGGCTCTTGAGCGTGAAGTAGTGGTACACGTCGAAGAAGAACTGACGACCCATTGTGACGGCGTAGTCCTCGTTGGGCTGCTCGGTCATCAGCAGGTTGCGATACTCGTGAGCGTCCCGGCGGAAGGCCAGCTTGTCAGCATCGCGGCCATCGTCGATCAGCTCGGCTGCATACTCGTACCAGTTGCGGGCTTGGCCGACGAGGTCGAGGGCAACGTTCATCAGTGCCATCTCTTCCTCAAGCGCCGGGGCCTTGCCACACAGCTCGCAAAGGCGCTGGCCGAGGATCATGTCGGAATCTGCCAGGCGCAGCAGGTATTCCTTTAATGCTTCTGTTTGTGTCATGGGTACCGCTCCTTACATGTGTCCGACTTCATCGGGCAGCTTGTAGAAGGAAGCGTGCCGGTAAACCTTGTCTTCCGACGGATCGAAAAGTACTTCCTTCTCGTCGGACGCGGACGCCGTGATCGCGTCGGAGGGAACCACCCAGATGCTTACGCCTTCGTTACGGCGTGTATAAAGATCACGGGCGTTTTCCATGGCCATCTCGGCGTCTGCGGCATGCACGCTGCCCACGTGTTTGTGGTTCAGGCCGTGCTTGGACCGTACAAAGACTTCGTAAAGGCGCCATTCAGACATGTTGTATTCCTCCGGTATCAGGCGGCTTGTGCGCGCTGTTTTTGTTTTTCGGCGTAGGCGACGGCCGCTTCACGGACCCAGGCACCTTCGTCAATAGCGTTCTTGCGAGTTTTGATGCGCTCGCGGTTGCAGGGACCGTTGCCCTTGAGGACGTCGTAGAATTCCTGCCAGTTGATTTCGCCGAAATCGTAATGGCCGGTTTCTTCGTTCCACTTCAGGTCCGGATCCGGTGCAGTGCAGCCAAGGAATTCGAGCTGCGGCACGGTCTGGTCAATAAACATCTGGCGCAGTTCGTCGTTGCTCTTGCGCTTGATCTTCCAGGCCATGGACTGCTGGGAGTTCGGGGACTCGTCGTCATGCGGTCCGAACATCATCAGTGCCGGCCACCACAGACGGTTAATGGCGTCCTGCACCATGGCTTTCTGTTCCTCGGTGCCTTCGCGCATCATGTCCAGCAGGATCTGGTAACCCTGACGCTGGTGGAAGCTTTCTTCCTTGCAGATGCGGATCATGGCGCGGGAATAGGGACCATAGGAGGTACGCTGCAGCACCACCTGGTTAACAATGGCGGCGCCGTCTACCAGCCAGCCAACAGCACCCATGTCCGCCCAGTTCAGGGTCGGGTAGTTGAAGATGCTGGAATACTTGGCTTTTCCCTGGTGCAGCTTTTCGATCTCTTCGTCACGGTCAGCACCCAGGGTTTCCATGGCGCTATACAGGTACAGGCCGTGGCCCGCTTCGTCCTGAATCTTGGCCATCAGCTGGAGCTTACGCTTGAGCGTAGGCGCGCGGGTAACCCAGTTGCCTTCCGGCAGCATGCCGACCACTTCAGAGTGGGCGTGCTGGGAAATCTGGCGAATCAGGGTCTTCCGGTAGCCTTCCGGCATCCAGTTTTTGGGTTCGATTTTGGTTTCGGCGTCGACCTTTTCCTGAAAGTCGCGCTCTTCGGGCGACATCTCTTCTTTGGTCTTAAGGCGCTTGGCGCCGGTTTCAACGAGCTGGGCGTACATAAACAAATACCTCCGGATCGGGCTTGTTGTTCTGTTGTCCGTGAACAGAGAACCCTCAATAACAACTGAGGGTCAATGACTCCATATTATATGATACTGAATAAATATCAAGAACAGTCTTTGTGTGTCATGTTATATCTAAAAGCTTCCTTATGAGATCTTATAGTGCTGATTTGCATAATAAAAAAAGTGATACGTGAGCAAATGCTATTGAGATCAGCAAACGGAAAGCAATTTTAAATCGGTGATTGCGGGGCCTGGTGGTGGGAAAAGCAGCGAGAGTCAGCGGCATCCGCTGCGTGCTGACTCTCTGCTGGTCGGTCGGATTTACTGGTTACGGCGATCAAATACGCGCTTGGCCTTGCCTTCCGAGCGTGCCAGACGGTTGGTTTCCACCACCTCGACACGGGTGCTGATGCCGATGTAGGACTTGATGTGGTGCGCCAGTTCCTTGGCCGCCGCAGCACGACTCTCGGGGGTGTCGGTTACGCCGGGTTTCAGTTCGGTCCGGATATCCACGCAGTCCAGGTTGCCTTCCTTGTAAACCTCGATCTCGTAGTGCGGTGCCAGAGCCTCGCACTTGAGCACCTGCTCCTCGATCTGGCTCGGGAACACGTTGACGCCGCGAATGATCAGCATGTCGTCGCTGCGGCCGGTAATTTTGTCAATCCGGCGCATCGGGCGCGCTGTACCCGGAAGCAGGCGGGTGAGGTCTCGGGTGCGGTAACGCAGAATCGGCAGGGCCACCTTGGTCAATGACGTGAAGACCAGCTCACCGTATTCACCATCAGGCAGCACTTCACCGGTTTCCGGGTTGATGATTTCCGGATAGAAGTGATCCTCCCAGATGGTCGGGCCGTCTTTGGTTTCAATACATTCCATGCCCACGCCCGGCCCCATGACTTCCGACAGACCATAGATATCAAGAGCCTCGATGCCGAGGCGCTCCTCGATCTCGGATCGCATGGCGTTGGTCCACGGTTCTGCGCCGAAAATGCCGAGCCGCAGGGGCAGTTTATGGGGATCAATGCCCTGACGCTCCATTTCATCGGCAATGTTCAGCATGTAGGACGGCGTCACCATGATGATGTCCGGTTCGAAATCCTTGATCAGCTGAACCTGCTTCTCGGTCTGGCCGCCGGACATCGGAATAACCGTGCAGCCAAGGCGTTCGGCACCGTAGTGGGCGCCCAGACCGCCGGTGAACAGGCCATAGCCATAGGCTACATGAACCTTGTCGCCACGGGAGCCGCCGCCGGCCCGGATGGACCGTGCCACAATGTCGGCCCAGGTGTTGATATCACTCTGGGTGTAACCGACGACGGTTGGCTTGCCGGTGGTACCACTGGAGGCGTGCACCCGCACCACGTCGGACATGGGGGTGGCAAACATGCCGAACGGGTAGTTGTCCCGCAGATCCGCCTTGGTGGTGAATGGCACCTTGGCCAGGTCTTCCAGCGAGTTGATGTCCATGGGCTTCAGACCCTGGTCATCAAACGCTTTGCGGTAGAACGGCACGTTGGTGTAGGCATGGACAACGCTCCAGCGCAGGCGCTGCAGCTGTTCGTGGCGCAGCTCATCAATGCTGGCGGTTTCCATGCGGTCAAGTTTGCCAAGTTTTTGCAGTGGTAAGGTCATGGTTCTGTCCTGCGTTGTTCTTGTCGAATAAGGGTCTTTGTTCTTGTTGGCGGGTGGCTTCAGGCCACCGCATCGATCCGTTCAATGATCAGTGCGATGCCCTGGCCAACGCCGATGCACATGGTGCAGAGGGCATACCGGGCTTTCTGGCCCGCGGCGTGGCGACGCTCCAGTTCATTCAGGGCAGTGGTTACCAGCCGGGCACCGCTCATGCCCAGGGGGTGGCCGAGGGCAATGGCGCCACCGTTCGGATTTACGTGCTCGGCATCATCCGGCAGGCCGAGATCACGGGTAACCGCCAGGGCCTGCGCAGCAAATGCCTCGTTCAGCTCGATAACATCTATATCTGCCAGCTCCAGACCGGCGGTGGCCAGAACCTTTCGGGTGGCCGGTGCCGGGCCAAAGCCCATGATCCGTGGCTCTACGCCAGCCGTTGCCATGGCAACTACCCGGGCGCGGGGTTTGAGGTTGTACTGTTTGAGGGCATCGGCTCCCGCCAGAAGCAGTGCGCAGGCACCGTCGTTCACGCCGGACGCATTGCCCGCAGTCACCGTGCCGTTTTCACGGAACGGGGTTGGCAGAGAGGCGAGTTTTTCCAGGCTGGTTTCCCGGGGATGCTCGTCGGTGTCCACCACCAGCGGGTCCTGCTTGCGGCGGGGAATCGTGACCGGTGTGATCTCAGCGGCCAGGCGGCCTTCTTTCTGGGCAGCCGCGGTCCGCTGCTGACTGCGCAGGGCGAACGCGTCCTGGTCTTCCCGGGAAATGCCGAAGTCGGCCGCAACGTTTTCCGCCGTCTCGGGCATGGAATCAATGCCGTACTGCTTTTTCAGTACCGGGTTTACAAAGCGCCAGCCGATGGTGGTGTCAAAAATCTCCGCCTTGCGACTGAATGCAGAGTCGGCCTTGCCCATAACGAAGGGAGCACGGGACATGGATTCGACGCCGCCGGCAATCATCAGCTGTGTTTCGCCGGTACGGATGGCCCGGGCGGCGCTGCCGACTGCATCCATACCGGAACCGCACAGACGGTTGATGGTGCTGCCCGGTACGTCCACCGGAAGGCCAGCCAGTAGCAGGGACATGCGGGCAACGTCGCGATTGTCTTCACCGGCCTGGTTGGCGCAGCCATAAAGAACGTCGTCAATTTTCGACCAGTCCAGATCCGGATGGCGCTCTGCCAGGGCCTTGATAGGAATGGCGCCCAGGTCATCTGCCCGCACGGCGGAGAGAGCACCGCCGTATCGACCGATAGGGGTGCGGATGGCATCGACGATGTAGGCGTCTTTCAGGATGTTGTCGCCGCTCATGCAGTTTCCTCCGAATTGCGTACGGTGCCACGAACCTCATAGGAGCGGCCCCGGAACAGGGCAACCTTGCGGCCGTCCTGATTGGTTAGTGTGATGTCGTAAACGCCGGTGCGGCCGCCGCGGGCCTGTTCTTCGGCGGTGGCGGTCAGCAGGTCGCCCTCTTTGGCGCCGTACATGTAATCAATGCTGCAACCGGAGGCCACGGTGGCGCGGTCGTAGCTGTTACAGGCAAACGCAAACGCCGAATCGGCCAGGGTGAACAGGTAACCGCCGTGGCAGGAGCCGTGGCCCTGGATCATGTCGCAGGTGACCGTCATGGTGAGCACTGCCTTGCCCGGGGCAACGGACTCGATGTTCATGCCCAGTTTCTGGCTGGCGCGGTCCCGCGCGAACATGGCCTTGGCGCATTCTTCGGCGAGTACTTGCGGATCCATCTCGCTCATGAATAAAACCCCTTCTGTGCAAATGCGTTCTTCCGGAGCAGCAGGGCAGGGCGATAGCGGTCCTCTGCGTAGCTGGTCTGGATGTTGGTGAGCACCTTGAACACGTGGCCCGCGCCCAGGCGGTCGCTCCAGCTCAGGGGGCCGTCGGGATAGTTCAGGCCCGCTTTCATTGCCAGATCGATATCCGCGACCGTTGCAACACCGTGAAGAGCCGCATCGGCCGCTTCATTCGCCAGCATGGCGACGGTACGCATGATGACCAGCCCCGGCCGGTCCGCGATCAGGCTGACTTCGATACCCGCTTTTTGCAGTAAAGCACAGGCACAGGAAACCGCTGCGTCGGACGCCTGATCGGCAGGCGCCAGGGCAAGCCGGCTTGCTTTGCTGTAGTCAAAGGCAAGGTCAAACAGCACCAGATTGGCGAGGCCCTCACAGGCGGCACGCTCGGTAGCCATCCGGCCGTCGGTAAGTGCCAGTACCGCATCGCCGAAGCGAATCTGGCCCGGGCCGTCGCGCTCGATAATGGTCAGGCCGGCTGCCTTCAGTCGCTCCAGCAACGGTGCGGCTACGCCGGGATTGCCTTCGGCAATGACCACGGACTCATCGGATTGATGTGCCGGCTCGGTCTTTGGCTGCGGCTTTTCCGCACTCTCGCCATAGGGATAGAACCCCTGGCCGCTCTTGCGTCCCAGGCGACCGGCTTCCACCAGTTCTTTCTGGATCAGCGACGGTAGAAAGCGGGGGTCCTGATAATAGGAATTAAAGACAGAGCTGGTAACCGCATAATTGACGTCGTGTCCGATCAGGTCGGTCAGCTCGAATGCGCCCATGCGGAACTGGCCAGCTTCGCGGATAATCGCATCCAGGGTGGCGGCATCGGTGGCCTGCTCCTGAAGGAGGCGAAGGCTCTCCGCGTAAAACGGACGGGCCACGCGGTTCACGATGAAGCCCGGAGTCGACGTTGCATACACCGGCTTCTTGCCCCAGGCGGTGGCCGTGGCATGGACGGTATCGGCAACGGTCTTGCTGGTCGCCAGCCCCATGACCACTTCGACCAGCGCCATCAGCGGTGCCGGGTTGAAGAAGTGCATGCCCACCAGACGCTCCGGTTTGCTCATGTCAGCACCGAGGGCGGTAACAGAGATGGAGGAGGTGTTGGTGGCGAGGATCGTATCGGCGGTACACAGGTCTTCAAGGCTCGCCAGCAGCTGACGTTTGATCTGGAGGTCTTCGATGATGGCCTCGATCACCAGCCCGGCGTCTGCGACGTCATCAAGCTTTGCAACCGGGTGAATCCGGCCGATCACATCGTCCAGCTCCTGCTGCTGCATCTTGCCTTTGTCGACACGACGCTGAAGCTGCTTCGCGATACCGTCACGGCCCGCCTCGGCGGCACCCTCTCTCTGGTCGTGCAGGTAAACCTGGTGGCCTGCCTGGGCGGCCACCTGGGCAATGCCGGAGCCCATGGCGCCGGCGCCGACGACGGCAACTTTGGTTTGAGTATCCAGTGCCGGCATGGCTTATTTCCCCTTGAAGTTCGGCGTGCGTTTTTCCATGAAGGCGGCAACGCCCTCACGGTAGTCTTCGGTCTGTCCCGCCATGCGCTGCAGATCGCGCTCCAGATTGATCTGCTCTTCAAAGGTGTTGCTGGCGCTGGCGTGCAGTGCCCGCTTGATCAGTGCAAGGCCCTTGGTCGGTTGGGTCGCGAAATGGCGGGCAAGTTTCATGGTCTCTTCCATGAGTTGCTCGTTATCAACGCAACGCCAGATCATGCCCCAGTTCTCGGCCTGCTCGGCGCTGATCTTGTCGCCCAGAAGTGCCATGCCTTTGGCTCTGGCCATGCCCGCTACCCGGGGCAGAGTCCAGGTGCCGCCGGAATCAGGTACCAGCCCCAGTTTGCAGAAGGCCTGAACGAAATTGGCTGAGCGGGCCGCGAGGGTAATGTCGCAGGCCAGGGCAATGTTGGCGCCGGCGCCAGCGGCCACCCCGTTAACCGCGCAGAGCACGGGCATCGGCAGATCCCGGAGGCTCCGCATCAGCGGGTTGTAATAGTTCTCCAGAGAGGCGCCCAGGTCCGGCATTTCCTGATCTGGCGAGACGCTGCGGTCGGAAAGATCCTGCCCCGCACAAAAACCCCGGCCGGAGCCGGTGATGACCAGTACACGGACAGACTCATCCTTGCGCACGGTGCTGATGGCATCGCGCATACGCTCATGCATTTCAACGTTGAAACTGTTCAGGTTGTCCGGACGGTTCAGGGTAAGCAGAGCCACGCCCTGATCGATTTCAAGAAGAATGCTCGGCTGAGTCATGGCGGTATGTCCTGTTGTTTGTTGTAGGGGGGATAGCGCGAAAGGTGTGTTAAATCGGCACACTGCTATCGAATGTGGAAAATGAGTATATCTTAGAATTGATACTCGTCAAGGATTGTTCTGGCTTGGTTCTGTATCACTTTGGTCGGAGGTAATCGCCTGCTTTGTCTATATTGCTGAATATCCGGTAAAAATTCATCAGCGCTCTCAGGTTTGAGCCATTGCAGGGGTGGATTCTCGTCTCAAAACAGGCGCTAAGGTATGAAAAATCTCCCGGAAAAGGATAATGTGATACAGAAAATGAATCACAATGACTTTTCGGGTCCCACGTTCAGCCTGTCGTTTGGCGGAGCGCTGCCAGGCCCGTCCGCGAAGGAGACCGTTATGCCCAGCTACAGTATAGAAGGCGTTGTTCCTGTTGTTCATCCGTCCGCCTATGTGCATCCAACCGCCGTTCTCATTGGGGATGTCTGGATCGGACCGGATTGCTACGTGGGGCCTGCGGCTTCGCTGCGTGCAGATTTCGGGCGGATCATTCTGAAACAGGGGTCGAATGTTCAGGACACGTGTGTCATGCATGCCTTTCCCGGGATGGATACGGTTGTCGAGAAAAACGGACACGTCGGCCATGGCGCAATCCTGCACGGCTGCGTTGTCGGAGAAGATGCCATGGTGGGCATGAATGCGGTGGTGATGGATGAGGCGCACATTGCGCCCCGCTCCATTGTTGGCGCATGCGCGTTCGTTAAAGCGAAGTTTACCTGTGAGCCGGGATCGCTGATCGTTGGCTCACCGGCCAAGGTTATGCGCATGCTGAGCGACAAGGAAATCGCCTGGAAGAGAAAGGGTACAGAAGAGTACCAGCGACTCACGCTTCGTTCTCTGGCAAGCCTCGAGGAGGTCCAGCCACTGTCAGAAGCCGAGACGGATCGGCCCCGTTTGGACGCCAGCGGTTACAAGCCCAAATACGAGCAGTCCGAATAGATGGTTTGGCGCCGGCTAAGGGGAGGTTGCTCTCAGAGCCCGGCGTCCTTGACGTTCTCCATAACCACAAACGTGCTGGTTTGCAGCACGTGGGGCAGAGCCGAGATTTCCTCCCCAAGAACCTGCCGGTATTCCTGCATGTTGCGGGTTCGGACTTTTAACAGGTAGTCGAAGTTGCCGGCAATCATGTGGCACTGCTCCACCGCCGAGACGCTCTGAACCGCTTTGTTAAAGGCGGTCAGGGCGCCGCTGCTGGTGTCGTTCAGGGTGACCTGGGCGAAAGCAATGTGGCTGAGACCAAGTTTGGTCTGGTTAACCAGGGCCGTATAACCGGTGATATAACCGTGCTCCTCAAGCCGGCGCATCCGCACTTGGCACGGAGTTTTGGAAAGGCCCACCCGGGACGCAAGCTCGGTTACCGTGATTCGGGAGTTCTTCTGTAGCTCGCGAATAATGGATTGGTCTATTCGATCCAATTCGGCCATGTTGTCTGTTCCAGGTTAAATTAACGGCTAAATCATATGGCAAATATAATCGAAACTCCTCTAATCCGAAACTATATGGTCTAAGTGACTTTCCGGCCTTGCGTATACTGGTAGGTTCATCAGCCCAGTAAGAACGTTTACCAAGTCCGGAGAGTTTCGATGACCGATTCCCGCGCATTACAAAAACAAACCCTGCTGGAACAGCTTGCCGATGTCCTCCAGAACCAGGCGTCCGATAACGACGACTCCCTTGAACTCCGGGAGATCGTGGCCCGGATGGTGGAGGAGTCCCGATCCTGGGATGACGACCTCCACGGCGAGCTGGTCCGGAGTTTCGGCGACTCGATTGGCGGGCGCTATGCCCAGGTGTTCAGTGGCGGGTTCCCTTCGGCCTACCGGGCGAGGTTTCCGGTGTCAGAGGCACTTGCCGATATTGAGCAGATCCAGTCCATTGCCGTCAGCACCGATGTGCCCATGCGGTTCTACCAACCCAGAGATCCTTCCGAAACCGGATTCCACTTCAAGCTCTACAGCGAAGGCCAGCCGGTTATCCTGTCAGATGTGATTCCGATTCTGGAGAACCTGGGTATGCGGGTTCTGGGCGAGCACCCATACCGGGTTCGTCGACGGGATGGCGAAAATTTCGGCGTCAGTGATTTTACCGTCGAACTCCACGACCTGTGCCTGCAGGCCGACCTGCGTACTGCAAGGCCGCTGATCCAGTCGGCGTTCCGGGAGATCTGGAATGGCTTTGCAGAAAACGACGATTTCAACCAGCTGATCATGCTCTGCGGCCTGAGCTGGCGGGAAGTGGCGCTGATCCGAGCCTATGCCCGTTACGTGAAACAACTGCGATTCGGGTTCAGCCAGCCGTTCATTGCAGAAACCCTGGCCCGGCATCCGGATATCACGTCGCGGCTTGTGGCGTTCTTTTTCAATCGGTTCGAGCCCGGGGTAAAAGGACGTAAGTCCAGGACAGAAAAGCTTGAGGCAGAGCTGCGGGATTCGCTGGAAGCGGTGGCGAGCCTCGATGACGACCGCATTCTGCGGCGTTTCTTCATGCTCATTCGGGCAACGCTGAGAACCAACTATTTCCAGGTCCGGGAGGATGGCGGGTTTCCGTCCTATCTGTCGCTCAAGCTGGATCCGTCGTCGATTCCTGACATACCGCGCCCAAGGCCAAAGTTCGAGATTTTTGTGTATTCGCCCCGAATCGAAGGCGTGCATCTGCGTGCCGGGCCAGTCGCGCGGGGTGGCCTTCGCTGGTCCGACCGGATTGAGGATTACCGTACGGAGATCCTTGGCCTGGTGAAGGCCCAGCAGGTCAAGAACTCGGTGATCGTGCCTGCAGGCGCGAAGGGTGGCTTCGTGGTGAAGCAGCCGCCCAGGGATGGCTCTCGGGAGGCCGTTCGCGAAGAAGGGGTTGCCTGCTATCAGACCTTCATAAGGGGGCTGCTGGATATCACTGATAACCTTGAAGACGGCCAGGTAGTCCCTCCTGCCAATGTCGTTCGCTATGACAGTGATGACACCTATCTGGTGGTCGCCGCCGACAAGGGCACAGCCACGTTTTCCGATATCGCCAACGCACTGGCGGCAGAGTACAACTTCTGGCTGGGCGATGCCTTTGCCTCCGGGGGCAGTGAGGGCTACGACCACAAGAAAATGGGTATCACCGCCCGGGGCGCCTGGGAGTCGGTGAAACGGCACTTCCTGGAAAAAGGCACCGATACCCAGAGCGATGAGTTCACCGTGGTCGGTATTGGCGATATGGGTGGCGATGTATTCGGCAACGGCATGCTGCTCTCGGACCGGATTCGCCTGGTCGGCGCGTTCAACCACCAGCACATTTTTGTCGACCCGAATCCGGATGCCGCAGCATCGTTTCGTGAGCGACAGCGACTGTTCAGCCTGCCCGGCTCTTCCTGGGCCGATTACGACACCGGCTTGATCAGCGACGGGGGTGGTGTTTTCTCCCGGTCCATGAAGTCTATTCCTGTGTCGTCGCAGATGCGCAAGGTGTTGGGCATCAAGGCACGCAGCCTGTCGCCTGCGGATCTGATCAGCGCTTTGTTGAAAGCGCCGGTAGACATGCTCTGGAACGGTGGTATCGGGACCTATGTGAAGGCGCCTTCAGAGTCCCATGAGGATGTGGGCGACAAAACCAACGATGCGCTTCGAATCGACAGTAACGAACTGCGATGCAAGGCATTGGGAGAAGGCGGGAACCTGGGTGTTACCCAGAAGGCCCGCATCGACTTCGCCCGTCGTGGCGGCTCCGTGAACAGTGATTTTATCGATAACGCCGGTGGCGTCGACTGCTCGGACCATGAGGTGAACATCAAGATTCTGCTGAATGACCTGGTGCACCGACAGCTGATGTCGCTTCCGGAGCGAAACCGGATGCTCAGGGCCATGACGTCTGAGGTGGCCGAACTGGTGCTGCGCAACAATTACCGACAGGCGATGGCGCTGAGTCTTGCCCAGAACCCCGCAGTTGCCACCGCAGACCAGTACGAACGGCTGATGCGCAGGCTGGAGACAGAAGGCAAACTGGACCGCAGTCTCGAATTTCTTCCGTCGGATGAAGAATTGCAGGCTCGCCGTGAGCACGGCGGCGGCCTGACACGCCCTGAACTGGCGGTACTGGTTTCCTACGCAAAAATTGAACTCAAGCAGGCCCTGGTCGCATCACCGATCGTCCATGACCCGCGATTCAATTCTGCGCTGCACTCGGCTTTCCCGGCCTCTCTGCTGGCCGCCTTCCCGGAAGCGGTGGGGGCCCATCCCCTGCGTGCAGAAATCTCGGCCACCCAGATTGCCAACGACATGGTAAATCGCATGGGGATCACCTGGTTTGACCGGATACGCAGCGCTACCGGGGCTGATGCTG
Source organism: Marinobacter sp. DSM 26671 (assembly GCF_900112835.1). NCBI lineage: Bacteria > Pseudomonadati > Pseudomonadota > Gammaproteobacteria > Pseudomonadales > Marinobacteraceae > Marinobacter > Marinobacter sp. DSM 26671. The sequence goes on from NZ_FONF01000024.1 coordinate 36,914, forward strand.
GACGGATTGCCTCGGCCTACCTGATCTCCCTGCGAATACATGACGTAGACGCCCATTGGGAGAGTATGGAATCACTGGATGGAAAAATTGACGCCGGCGTTCAGGCAGACCTGTTCGCCGATGCCATCCGGTTAGTGACCCGAAGCACCAGCTGGCTCTTGCAGAACCGCCGGCAGGCGCTGGACCCGGTTTCCTGTATCGACCATTACCGGGCTCCCATGGCGGATGTGCTGGCTTCAAAAAGCCGACTTGAATCGGTGATTCCTGCAAGTCGCTGGTATGAACGCTATGCTGAATACTGTGAGCGGATGGTTCCGGAAGATCTTTCCGCCTGGTGCGCTTCCGCGGAAAGCCGTTACTGGCTGATGGACATGGTCGAGATCGCCCGTCAGCTGGACGAAAAGCTGGAGTCGGTGGCCTGGGTGTATTTCACGCTCGGTGAAAGCCTGAACCTGACCTGGTTGGACCGGCAAATGCGGGCCTTCCGGGCAAATGGCCACTGGCAAGTGTTGGCGACCATTCATTTCAGGGACGAGCTGGATCATCAGTTACGGAATCTCACGCTCAGCGTGTTTTCCGAGCCCGTTGATGGCGATGGAACGCCGGAGAAGCGGATTGAGGCGTGGCGGGGGAACAAGCGGATGTTACTCGCCCGCTGGGAGCGGATGCTGAACGACATGCAGGCCGCCAATGATGTGGATTGTGCCGTTTTCTCAGTCGCTCATGGAGTGCTCAGAGAGCTGGCATTGAAAGCCGCATAGCAGGACTACGACAGGCAAGGTGACTGAAAATCACGTTTTTTGGAGAAAATTATTAATTTTTTGTGATGTATTAAAGACGTAATGGCACGCTTGCCTTGAATTTATAGCGAAATAGTCTTTGTCGATCTCGGTAGAATGCCGGAGAGACAAACAACTAAGAGGGTACAACTATGAGACCGCAGCAATCACAGACGCCCGAGCTTGTCGATAGCCGGCAGGCGATTCGTGATTATTATCTCGCTGACGAGCACAAGGTTATCCACGAGATGATTGCTGGTGCCCAGTTGTCCCAGGCCGAGCGCGACGCCATTTCCGCTCGTGCGGCTGAACTGGTGCGCAGCGTTCGCAAGAATGCCAAGTCCACCATCATGGAAAAATTCCTGGCGGAGTATGGCCTGACGACCAAGGAAGGCGTTGCCCTGATGTGTCTGGCCGAGGCGCTGTTGCGCGTGCCTGACAACACCACCATCCACGAGCTGATCGAAGACAAGATCACCTCCGGTGCCTGGGGCACCCACGTGGGCAAGGCGTCCTCTGGGCTGATCAACACCGCCACCGTTGCCCTGCTGATGACCAGCAACCTGCTCAAGGATTCCGAGCGCAACACCGTGGGTGAAACCCTGCGCAAGCTGCTCAAGCGCTTCGGCGAGCCGGTTATCCGTACTGTGGCCGGTCAGGCGATGAAAGAGATGGGGCGACAGTTCGTTCTGGGTCGCGATATCGATGAAGCCCAGGATGAGGCCAAGGAATACATGGCCAAGGGTTACACCTATTCCTACGACATGCTGGGCGAAGCTGCCCGCACCGATGATGACGCCAAGCGTTATTACGACTCCTACTCCAACGCCATCGACAGCATTGCCAAGGCGAGCAAGGGCGATGTCCGCAAGAACCCCGGCATCTCGGTCAAGCTCTCCGCCCTGCTGGCCCGTTACGAGTACGGCAACAAAGAGCGGGTCATGAACGAGTTGCTGCCCCGGGCCCGCGAACTGGTCAAAAAGGCCGCGGCTGCGAATATGGGCTTCAATATCGATGCCGAGGAGCAGGATCGTCTGGATCTGTCTCTGGATGTGATTGAGGAGCTGGTGGCGGATCCCGAGCTTGCAGGCTGGGATGGCTTTGGCGTGGTTGTTCAGGCGTATGGCAAGCGCTCCTCTTTCGTACTCGACTGGCTCTACGGGCTGGCGGAGAAGTACGACCGCAAGTTCATGGTGCGTCTGGTGAAAGGCGCCTATTGGGATGCTGAAATCAAGCGTGCCCAGGTTATGGGTCTGAACGGGTTCCCCGTGTTTACCCGCAAGGCCTGCAGTGACGTCTCTTTCCTGTCCTGCGCCACCAAGCTGTTGAACATGACGAACCGGATTTACCCACAGTTCGCCACCCACAACGCGCATTCGGTATCTGCCATTCTCGAAATGGCCAAGACCAAGGGTGTGGACAACTACGAATTCCAGCGCCTCCACGGCATGGGCGAATCCCTGCACAATGAGGTTCTGAAGGTCAGTGGTGTGCCCTGTCGCATTTATGCGCCGGTTGGCCCGCACAAGGATCTTCTGGCGTACCTGGTGCGTCGTTTGTTGGAGAACGGTGCCAACAGCTCCTTCGTGAACCAGATTGTGGACAAGCGCATCACACCGGAAGAGATTGCCAAGGATCCGATTGTCAGCGTTGAGGAGATGGGCAATAACATTTCCAGCAAGGCGATCGTGCACCCGTTCAAGCTGTTTGGCGATCAGCGTCGCAACTCCAAAGGCTGGGATATTACCGATCCGGTCACGGTTAACGAGATCGAGAAAGGTCGCGGAGCCTACAAAGACTATCGCTGGAAAGGTGGTCCGCTGATTGCGGGTGAGGTGGCCGGTACCGAAATCCAGGTGGTACGTAACCCGGCCGATCCGGATGATCTGGTTGGCCACGTCACCCAGGCCTCCGATGCTGATGTAGACACCGCGATTACCTCAGCGGCGGCCGCGTTCGAGAGCTGGTCCGCCAAATCGGCTGAAGAGCGTGCTGCCTGCGTTCGCAAGGTGGGCGACCTGTACGAGGAGAACTACGCCGAGTTGTTCGCGCTCACTACCCGTGAAGCGGGCAAATCCCTGCTGGATGCGGTTGCTGAGATCCGTGAAGCGGTCGATTTCTCACAGTACTACGCCAACGAGGCCATCCGCTATAAAGACAGCGGCGATGCCCGCGGCGTGATGTGTTGTATTTCGCCCTGGAACTTCCCGCTGGCGATCTTCACCGGGCAGATTCTGGCCAACCTCGCGGCAGGTAACACCGTGGTGGCGAAGCCGGCTGAGCAGACATCCTTGCTGGCTATTCGCGCCGTGGAACTGATGCATCAGGCGGGTATCCCGAAGGATGCCATCCAGTTGGTGCCGGGTACCGGCGCAACCGTGGGTGCAGCCCTGACCTCCGATTCGCGGGTGAGCGGCGTGTGCTTTACCGGTTCTACCGCTACTGCCCAGCGCATTAACAAGGTCATGACCGAGAACATGGCGCCGGACGCGCCGCTGGTGGCAGAGACCGGTGGTCTGAACGCGATGATCGTGGACTCCACGGCATTGCCGGAGCAGGTCGTCCGTGACGTGCTGGCGTCTTCGTTCCAGAGTGCCGGTCAGCGGTGTTCCGCCCTGCGTATGCTCTATGTGCAGAGAGACATTGCCGATGGCCTTCTGGAAATGCTCTACGGTGCAATGGAAGAGCTCGGCATCGGCGATCCCTGGCTGCTGTCCACGGATGTGGGCCCGGTGATCGACGAGAACGCCCGCAAGAAGATCGTGGACCACTGCGAGAAGTTCGAGCGCAACGGCAAGTTGCTGAAGAAAATGACAGTCCCCGAGAAAGGCCTGTTCGTTTCGCCGGCAGTTCTCAGCGTCAGTGGTATTGAGGAGCTGGAAGAAGAAATCTTCGGGCCAGTCCTGCACGTGGCCACGTTCGAGGCGAAGAACATCGACAAGGTGGTGGACGACATCAACGCCAAGGGCTACGGCCTGACGTTTGGCATCCACAGCCGTGTTGATCGCCGCGTCGAGCGTATTACCAGCCGGATCAAGGTGGGTAACACCTATGTGAACCGCAACCAGATCGGTGCCATCGTGGGCTCCCAGCCATTCGGTGGTGAAGGCCTGTCTGGCACCGGTCCAAAGGCCGGTGGTCCGCAGTACGTCCGTCGTTTCCTGAAAGGTGAAACGGTCGAGCGCGAGGCGGATTCGAACGCCAGGAAGGTGGATGCCAAGCAGTTGCAGAAGCTCATCGGGCAGCTGGACAAACTGAAGACGTCCAGGCCTGAAGCTCGTATGGACGCAATCCGGCCCATCTTTGGCAATGTTCCGGAGCCACTGGACGCTCACGTGGAAGCGCTACCCGGGCCAACGGGTGAGACCAACCGCCTGTCCAACCATGCCCGTGGCGTGGTGCTGTGTCTGGGACCGGACAAGGAAACCGCTCTGGAGCAGGCGGGTACCGCGTTGTCACAGGGCAACAAGGTGGTGGTGATTGCACCGGGCACCCAGGATGTGGTCGATCAAGCGAATAAGGCCGGGCTGCCGATTGTTGGCGCCGAGGGTCTGTTGGAGCCGGAAGCACTGGCAACCATCGATGGCTTCGAGGCGGTAGTCAGCTGTGGCGATCAGCCCCTGCTGAAAGCCTATCGCGAGGCACTGGCCAAGCGTGATGGTGCGTTGCTACCGCTGATCACTGAGCACACGCTGGATCAGCGATTTGTGATCGAACGCCACCTATGTGTCGACACAACGGCCGCGGGCGGTAACGCCAGTCTGATTGCCGCCTCCGAATAATCGGCGGTAATCGGTACCATGCGCGCCCGGCGTCAGTCAGTCCTGATGTCGGGCGCGCCTGTTTTCAGACGTTGGTTAAACAGCATCCGGCGGCCTTCGGCCTCGGCAACGTCCGAAAGATAGAAACTGACCGATGACCCCGGCCCCCTCTGGGCCAGAAGGCCCGCATCGAGAGCGCTCAGGCAGCCGATTTTCGGATAGCCGCCAATGGTCTGCCGGTCTTTCATCAGAACAATGGGCTGACCGTCTTTCGGTACCTGAATAGCCCCATAGGCAATCCCCTCCGAGACAATCCCGTCCAGATCCGAATAGATGGCATCACCTTTCAGTCGATACCCCATGCGATCGATATTCTGGCTGATTTCGTAATCGCACGAGAAAAACTTCTCCCGCTGAACTATAGAGAAGCTCCGATACTGATAGCCGGGAATAACCCCCAGGCGCAGGTGTTGTTGATAATCGGGGACTTCCGGCTCGGGAAGAAAAGCTTCAACAAACGATGCGTTTTTCTCAAACTCCAGCGTATCGCCCTTGGCCAGTTTCGCGCCTTTGCCATCCAGGCCGCCCAGGCCCTCGCGTGCCACGGTGGCGCAACTGCCAAGCTTCATGGCTGGCTTGAATCCGCCGCTGACCGCCAGGTAGGCCCGCAAGCCGTTCACAGGCGTGGTGAAGTCCAGTCTGTCGCCCTTATTGATGTGATGGGTGCGCCAGGGCGCAATGGCCTGATCGTTGATACGGGCGCCCAGATCGCCGCCGGTAATGGCAATGCAGGCCTCATGGTTCGCCTTCAGGCTGAACCTGCCAAAGGTGATTTCGATCTGTGGGGCATCGAGATCATTGCCCAGCAGGCGGTTCGCCCAGAAAAATGCAAACTCGTCCATGGGGCCGCCGGTGGTCACGCCCATATGCTGGTAGCCGTGGCGGCCGGCATCCTGAACAAGGGCCAGCATTCCGGGTTCGAGGACTTCAAAGCTCATCGAGGTTGCCTCCCAGCTCCAGGAATTCGTCCCGGCTTATGGCGCGAAAGCGCACCTGATCGCCGACCTGTACCAGGGCCAGAGAGTCGCTGTCCCAATCCACCATTTTCTGCGGCGTGCGGCCAATGATTTGCCAGCCACCCGGTGTGCAGCTCGGGTAGATTGCGGTTTGGGTGCCTGCGATACCGACGCTGCCGGTAGGGACTTTCAGTCGGGGCGTGGATTTCCGCGGAATGGCAATCCGTTCGTCGGTACTTCCCAGGTAGGCAAACCCCGGAGCGAAGCCGATGGCGTAGACCTGATAAAGCTGTTCACTGTGAATGCGAACGACCTCGTCCCGGGACAGGCCGGCATGCTCGCAGACATCCTCCAGGTCCAGACCCACTTCGCGATCATAGTAGACGGGCAGCTCGACGATGCGGGCAGAGTCGCCCTCGGTGGAACCATCATCCTCGGAGTCGATCGCTGCGCGTACTCTGCGAACGATGGCAAACCGGTCAGCCTGTTCCAGATCCCAGGTCACCAGAATTGAGGTGTATGAGGGAACCAGGTCAACAATGAGGTCGGACATGTCGCGCCGCAGCCGGTCTGTGGCCCGCTTGACCAGGCCTGCGGATTCCGCACCGATCTGGTCGCCAAAATACACCATGCAGGTGTTTTCGTTGACCGACTCGATCCTCATAGCGCTTCCACGACCTGTCGCATATGCCGTGCAGCGTCGACGGCATGGTAGCTGTCGCCGTGAATACAGATGGTATCGGCCTTGATCGGAATATGTTTGCCCGAGATCGAGGTGACCGTTCCTTCGCGGATAATCTGGGTGACCTGCGCCTCAATGGCTTCGGTTGTCTCGTGCACGGCACCACGAACCGACCGTTTTACCAGTCTGCCCTCGTCGCTGTAGGCGCGATCAGAGAACGCCTCGAACCAGACCTCGATGCCATATTCGTCCGCGCGATCCTTGACCTGTTGCCAGTCCGGCGTTGCCATGACCACCAGGGGGCACTTTGGTGCGTAGGAGCGAACGGCGGACATAACCACGGACAAGGTGGTGTTATCGACCATCATCCGGTTATACAGGGCGCCGTGGGGCTTCACGTAGGAGATGGAAGTGCCATGTACCTGGCAGATGCCGTTGAGCGCCGCCATCTGGTAAACCAGGATAGCCTTGAGCTCGTCCGGGCGGCAGTCCATGTCCCGACGGCCAAACCCCAGCAGGTCCGGGTAGCCCGGGTGGGCGCCAATGGTCACGTTCTGGGCCAGAGCCAGTTTGACCGTGTGGTCCATGGTCAGCGGGTCGGATGCATGAAACCCGCAGGCAATACTGGCCATATCAATGTAGGGCATGACTTCGGCATCCATGCCCTTGGTCCAGGTGCCGAAGCTCTCGCCCATGTCGCAGTTGAGTTTCATTGTGTACCTCCGAAAAACGTTGTGTCCTGCATTACCCCTGGCTCATGGTCTGGGGCAGGTAGGTGACAATCTCCGGGAACCAGCCGATCAGGAAAAGTGCTGCCATGATCAGCAGGAAGAACGGCAGGGCTGCCCGGGCCACGTACAGTATGTCTTTACCTGTCAGGGCCTGGATGACAAACAGGTTGAAACCCACCGGGGGCGTAATCTGTGCCATCTCTACCACCAGCACAATAAAGATCCCGAACCAGAGCAAGTCGATGCCGGCCTGCTGAACCATCGGCATGACAACCGCCACGGTCAGAACCACAACCGAAATCCCGTCCAGGAAACAGCCGAGCAGGACGAACAGCACTGTCAGTCCAACCAGAAGTTCGAACGGTGACAGGGACATGCTGCCGATCCAGGCGGCCAGTTCCCGCGGAATACCCAGGAAGCCCATGGCCAGGGTCAGAAAGTGGGCACCGACGAGAATCAGGCCGATCATGCAGGAGCTTTTCACAGCGCCCAACAGACTGTCCTTGAAACTCTGGATGCTGAGTGAACCGGTTGCGGCCGCGATGATCAGCGCGCCGAACACGCCCAGTGCAGCGGCTTCGGTTGGCGTGGCAAAACCGGTATAGATAGAACCGAGTACGAAAATGATCAGGCCAACGATCGGGAGTAGCATCTTCAGGGCCTTGATCTTGACCGAGAACGCCAGGTTTTCCTTTTTGGTGGTTGGCAGCTGATCTTTGTTGAGCTTGGCCCAGATCATGGTGTAGCCCATGAACATGGCAACCAGCATCAGGCCGGGCAGAGCACCGGCAATAAACAGGCGGCCAATGGAAACTTCCGCGGCCACGCCATAAACAATCAGAATAATGGAGGGTGGAATCAACAGCCCCAGCGTGCCGGAGCCGGCCAGGGTGCCTACCGCCATCTTGTCGCTGTAACCCTGGGCCTTCAGTTCCGGCAGGGTCATTCGGCCAATGGTTGCGGCCGTGGCAGCTGAGGAGCCGGAAACTGCCGCAAAAATGCCACAGCTCAGAATATTCACATGGAGGAGCTTGCCGGGCAGTCCGCCCATCCAGGGGGCCAGACCCTTGAACAGATCCTCGGAAAGTCGGGTACGAAACAGAACCTCGCCCATCCAGATGAACATGGGCAGGGCCGTCAGGGACCAACTGGTACTGGCGCCCCAGCTCGATGTGGCGAACAACAGGCCGATCTGATCGTTGCCTGAGAGCAGCAGGCCCAGAACGCCAATGCCAACCAGCGTCAGAGACACCCACACGCCCACCGCGAGCATCAGGATCATCGCCACGGCCAGTACAATGGAGAGAAACGCGATATCCATTACACGTCCTCCAGGTTCAGCTCGTCTTCATGCTGCTGATAGGACGGTGTGCGCTTGCGAATCACAGCAACCAGATCGTCCAGGATGGCAATGTTGAGTGCGGTCATCCCCAGTGCAACCGGAACCTGCGGGATCCAGATGGGAACGGGAATATAGCCGTGGGAGACCTCCTCGAAAATGTAGGATTCCCAGACCATGTGCCAGCAATAGAATGTCATATAGCAGGCGAGTGCGAACCCGAAAATAAGTACGACCAGCTCCTGCCAGAATCTCGGCCGTGCCGACCACTTCTGGATAACCAGGGTGACCCGGATATGGCCGCCGTTATGAAAGGTGTAGGCAAGACCGAAGAAGGTGGATGCTGCAAGCGCCCAGCCGGACACGTCTTCCGCTGATGGAATGATAAAGCCGAACAGGCGGCCGACGATCTGCGCCAGGATGACGACCATGATCAGGGCGATGCAGAAACCAGCAGCGTAGCCGGATGCCAGATAAAATTTCTCTCGAAGAGAGTTCATAACGGATGCCTCCCGGAACAGCCTCCCGATATTCGGGAGGCTTCCGTTGAGTGAACTTTTAGCGGTAGTTGGAGAGGATAGCGCCGACTTCTTCCGGTGCTTCCTGTTTCCACTCTTCCACCATGATGTCGCCGATCTTCTGGAGTTCGGCCATCAGTTCATCAGACGGTTCGGAGACCGTGATGCCATTTTCCGCCAGAGTGGCGGTGTCTTCAGCGGCGGTCTTGCGAACGCCTTCCCAGCCTTTGGCCTCGGCCGCAGCGGCCGCATCCAGGATCACCTGGCGCTGTTCATCGCTCAGGCGACGGAAAGCACGCTTGTTGACGACCACAACGTTCTTGGGAATCCAGGCCTTGATATCGGTGTAGTGGGAAAGGTAATCCCAGGCCTGCCCGTTGGCGCCTGTCGACGGTGAGGTGATCATGGCATCAATAATGCCGGTGCTGAACGCCTGCGGGATCTCGGGCACCTGAACCGTTGTCGGGGTTGTGTTCATCAGGTCAGCGAGACGCGAAGTGGAAGGGCTGTAAGCCCGCATCTTCAGGCCTTGCAGGTCTTCCAGGGTGTTGACCGGGGCTTTGGTATACAGGCTCTGGGCGGGCCATGGCACGGTGTAAAGCAGGGTCATGCCTTCCTTGTCCAGCTGCTTTTCGATCTGGGGCTTGGCGGCTTCCCAGAGTCTTTTGGCATCTTCGAAGCTGGTTGCCAGGAACGGAATGTTGTCGTGTTTGAACACCGGATGGGTGTTGCCCATGATGCCGATGAAGATTTCACCCAGCTGCACCTGACCGGTTCTTACTGCCCGGGGAATTTCCGGGTGCTTGACCAGGGAGGCACCGGAATGAACGGTGATGGTGAGGTCACCATCGGTGCCGTTTTTAATGTCCTCGGCAAAACCGTAGGCAATCTGGGTAGGCAGGTTGGCATCGCCGTAAGGCGTTGGCATGTGCCATTGCTGAGCCTGAACGGATGAAGTCAGCAGCGCCCCGGTAACCAGGGTGGCTGTGGCGAGTTTTTTGAACATAACGAATCTCCCGTGTTTCTGTTTTTTTATCGTTTCAGTTGAACGGCGGCTTCAGAGTACCGCCAGTTCTTCATTCAGCCGCTCGGTAAGCAGCATTTTTCCCGGTACATGGGTTATTGCGAAAGGCAGGCGAGCGTTCTCGAGGGCCAGTTGCGGGGTAACCCCGCAGGCCCAGAACAGCGGAAGTTCGCCCGGCCTGATCGTTACCGGATCTCCAAAATCAGGCTGGTTAACGTCCTCAATGCCAATGAGCGCCGGATCGCCGATATGAACCGGTGCACCGTGGGCCTTTGGCAGGCGGGTCGTAATCTGTATCGCGCGGATTGCATCCGCACCATTGAACGGGCGCATGGAGACCACCATGTTGCCACTGAACGGGCCGGCGGGCCGGGTAGCGATATTCGAGCGGAACATTGAAACGTTCCGTCCCTCGTCCACGTTCCGCACCGAGAGCCCGGCCCTGATCAAGGCATCCTCAAACGAGAATGAACAGCCCAGGACAAAGGTCACCAGGTCGTCCCGCCAGAGGCTCTTGAGGTCTGTGGCTGTCTCTGCTCGCTCGCCATTCCGGAAAACCTGGTATTCAGGCACATCGGTCCGGATATCCAGATCGTGTCCAAGGTCGGGGAGGGTCGGGTCCCCGGGTTGAGACATGCCGATCAGGGGACAGGAAACCGGGTTATTCTGACAGTATAGGAGAAAATCCCCGGCCCATTCGGACGGCAGGATGACCACGTTCCCCTGCAAGAGGCTGTTGGCCAGGCCACTTGTGGGCGCTGTGTGGGCGCCCGAACGAATGCGAGCGCGTAATTCTGAGGCCTGATCAAGCAGGTTGTTCTTGAAATCGGAATACGCACCGGTGTGCATGACGGTAACCCCTGATTGAAATTGTTTTTTACAACTAAATTTCAGGGTATACCGGCTGGTGAAAAAGTCTAATTATCGTTTTTTAGGTCTGGCGATAAGTTTTCGTGATGTGTTGTCCGGTCGTATTCGTCAGAAACCATCACACCAAGGTTTGCTGCGAGTTCGGCAATCGGGTTGAAAGGGGCACCGGAATAAGACGCGGTGAAGGCGAGCTCGGAGGGCGTCCACGAGGTGTTGAGCTGGACCAGACGACCGCTTTCCAGTTCATGCTTGATCACGCTCAGCGGAAGCGTAGAGATACCAATGCCATCCAGGGTCAATTGCCGGCAGGCTGCCAGCGAACTTGAGGAATAGAAACGGGCAGGGAGTTCATCCATCTCGCTGAATTTCTGGCTGATTTCAGCAAAGGGTTTGGTGTTCCTGGCATAAGTAATGATGGGCCATTCGGCCAGCTCCTTGAGAGCCAGGAGCCGATCCGGGAGGTTGAGCTCGGGACTGGCGACCCAGATCAGTGGGAAACTGCAAAGCGCGCGGTTTTCAATTTTCGGCTCAGATACGGGCCCCATCAGGAAGGCCAGATCGAGGCTCCGGTCCAGCAAACCGGATCGGAGGTTGCCGGAGACATCCACGGTAATTTCCACATCCAGATTGGGGGCCGTTTCGTGCAGTTCCCGGAAAAAACGCGGCAGCCAGGAGTGCACAATTGTTTCGGAGACCCCGAGCCTGAGAATGCCGGAGAGCGACGCCCCCCGGTCTGCGCGCTTGCGCAGCTGCTGGGCCATGAAGACAATTTTCTCGGCATAGGGCAGCAGCTCCTGCCCCTTGCTCGTAAGCTTGCTGTGCCCGGATTCCCGCTCGAACAGCCTGACGCCAAGCTCGTCTTCAAGCGCGGCAATTCGGTTTGAAATGGCTGGCTGGGTGGTGTGCTGGTGCTCGGCGGCCTTGCGGAAGCTGCCAAGCGTTGCAACCCAGATGAAGGTCTCCAGACGCTTGAAATTCATTGGTTATCGGACCTCTGAGGGGCCTACAGAGCGGCGTAGCGCTCGTGAAGGATGCCAACCCTTTCGACATAGGCCTTTGTTTCGGCGTAGGGCGGTACCCCCTGGTATCGACTGACGGCGCCAGGCCCCGCGTTGTAGGCGGCGGTGGCCAGCCGGATGTCACCATTGAACCGGTCGAGCATCTTGGCCAGATAATGCACCCCGCCACGGATATTCTCGGCAGCCGCCAACGCGTTCCGTACACCCAGTTCTTCAGCCGTGCCGGGCATGAGTTGCATCAGCCCCTGGGCTCCCACCGGGGAGAGGGCTTTTTCATTGAAGGCCGATTCGGCGTGAATCACAGCGCGGACCAGCGCGGGATCAACTCCGAACTCCTGTGCCGCGGTCTGGATTTCTGAATTGAAGGGTTTGGTGAACAGCGGCGTTTTGCGCCAGTCGACGCTGGATTCCGGGTCGCAGGCGTAGCAGTGGAAACGGATAACGTCGAACTCGGCAGCAGCCGGCTGAATACTGCTGTAGGCAACCACGCCGTTGTCATCCGTATAGCGGTAGACGGTGTCGTTACCGCTGGAGGCTCTGGGCTGGCCGGCACTTTTTACGTTGGTGAATTCGACGGTGCCATCCGGGTGCACGATACGCTTGATGCCGTCCGCCAGGGCGGATGCGGACAGGGCAAGCACAAGAGCTGCGATGGATGGGATCAGAAGAGATCTGCCGATGTTCATTACTCACTCGCGAAAGATGCCGTCTGTGGCCGGCTTCAGGTATTCTTTGAATACCGCCGTTGGCTGAATTATACGGGCTTGCGGGTCGGAATAAAGCGCGCGCTGTGTCGTAAAAATGTTACGTTCTGCGTTTAATGCCGGCCAGTTCTCATTCTATGGAGAGGTCCCTCCAGAGCATCATGGTTAACCCGACCGACACAGGCAACCTCGTTCTCATCGGCATGCCCGGCAGCGGCAAGAGCACGGTGGGTGTGCTGCTGGCCAAACGTCTGGGTTTCGGGTTTGTCGATACCGATTTGCTCATTCAGGAAGAAGCCGGTCGTACTCTCCAGGCAATTGTAGACCAGGATGGCTACATAGCCCTGCGTCGAATAGAAGAACAGGTGCTTCTCAAGCTGGATGTCCGGCACAAGGTTATCAGCACGGGAGGCAGCGCCGTCTACAGTGAACGTGCCATGGAACATCTCAAAAGCAACGGCACCGTGGTGTTTCTCGACATCCCGCTTGAACTGGTTATCGAGCGAATCGGCGATCACAGCATGCGGGGCATTTCCCGGAGGCCGGATCAATCTTTGGACGCCCTGTTCGAAGAGCGTTTTGAACTGTATTCCCGGTATGCGGACGTGACGGTGAAAGGGGAGGGTCTCAATCAGGATCAGGTCTGTGAGGCGGTGGTCGAGAGCCTTATTTCGCCGCAATACTGAACTTCAGTATTAGCTCAAGTTAAGGTGCATCCAGACAGACCTCGCTGCTACAGTCCCATGATGGGTTGGGAGGACTTAATGATGAAGAACTGGACTTACGCACTTGCGATCGTTTTTGCTGGACTGTTTTCAGGAACGGCTCTGGCTGAAACATCACCCGAGGATTCTTCCGTGGAGTCGCTTAAGCAGGAAACCCGTGAGTTGGGTGAGGCGCTTCAGGAGTATGGTTCTGATCAGAAAGAGCAGGCCGAGGATTCGATCAACAAAACATTGTCGGCCCTGGATAAACGCATCCAGGAGCTTGAGCAACAACTCTCGAAAAACTGGGACGATATGAGCGATACCGCCCGGGAGCGGTCCCAGAAGAGCCTCGAGTCGTTGCGGGAACAGAGGGCGCGTGTCCAAAACTGGTATCAGGAACTGAAAGACAGCTCGGCATCCGCCTGGGAGAGGGCTCGAAAGGGATTCTCCGATGCCTATGAAGCGCTTTCAGAGCAATGGAACAGCACCGAGGAGGAGCTGCAGGACTCGGAAAAACGCTCCGAGAGCCTGTAAATAAATCTGTGTAACTGCCCACCCCATTACAGGTGGCCGTCCAGGCGGTCACCGAATTCGATAATAAAGCGATTCAATGCCGGCTTCCAATCACGGATCGGCATGGTCCATTTCTTTGAGGCCTGTTGGATCGCCAGGAAGGCCACTTTCAGGGCCGAGTCATCACTTGGGAACAGCTTCCGGCGCTTGGTCGCTTTGCGGATCACGCTGTTCAGCGACTCAATGGCATTGGTGGTGTAGATCACTTTCCGGATCGCCGGCGGGTACTCGAAGATGGTGATCAGGTTATCCCAGTGGCTTTGCCAGGAACGAGAGATCTGTGGGTATTGGC
>NZ_FONF01000069.1:0-1464 GCF_900112835.1 Marinobacter sp. DSM 26671
TGTCAATGGCCATTTATTTTGACCCACCTTTGGCCAATAAAATTGACCCACCTTTCATAGTCTAGCCTGTCGTTTTCTGCTTCAGCCGATAGCTTTCTCCTCCCAGCATAAAGATGTGTGAATGGTGGATGACCCGATCAATGATCGGCACCGCCACGTTGTCGTCGTGGAAGAACTCGCCCCAACTGGTGAAGTCCTTGTTGGTGGTGAGGATGATGGACCGGTATTCGTACAGGCTGTTGATCAGCTGGAACAGGTTGTACCGGGCCTGCCGCGTCATGGGCAGGTAACCCAGTTCATCGATGACCAGCAGGTCGTACTTGGCCAGTTGGCTGACCCGCTTTTTCAGCTCACCCTTCATCTCGGCCAGCTCTAGTTCTTCCACCAGATCGAGAGCGTTGCGGAACAGCACCCGGTAGCCGGCCTCCACAGCTTTGTGGCCAATGCCGATGGCCAGGTGGGTCTTGCCTACACCGGGCGGACCGATGAACACCAGGTTGTTTCGCTCGTCGATGAACTGGAAGTCCAGCAAGGCATTGACCTGGCGTTTGGTAATGGTGGTCTGGTGCCGGTAGTCGAAGCCCTCCAGGCGCTTCTCCGCTGGGAACGCAGCCATTTTCCGGTTCCGGCGGATGCGTTTGTCCTGGCGCTGGGTCAGTTCGTGCTCGGCAAGCCGGTCCGCGAAGCTGAGATAGGACATCTCGTTGGCTTCAGCCTCGGCCAGCAGGTTGGTCAGTTCGTCGGCGGCCGCGCTCAGGCGCAGGCTGCGGTAACGGGCCACGGTCTGTTCAAGCTGGCTCATGGGTCACCCCCTGGCCACTGGAGCGGCCAATATGGTGGTAAGCGCTCAGATCCAGTGTTTCTTTTGGTTCCGATAGCGGTTCCGGCTGTCGCTCCCGGAGAACGGCGGCCTGGGCTGCTTCCAGATAACTTTGCAGCCGTGTCGCGGTCATGCCGGGACGCTCTGCCAGCGTCGTAATTAATGCCGGATCCACGGGCGCATGGCGCTTGAGCAGGTCACGGGCAGCCACCAGCTGGTCCTTGTAGATCTTGGGCTCGGAACGCTTGAGCTGTTGGCACAACCGTGGCCCGATGTCACTGCCGATCAGGTCGTTGATCTTACCCTCAAGGGTGGCCACCCGCTGGGCATGATCCCGGTAGTGGTGGGTGTTCTTGATTACCTTGCCTTTATCGGCACACAGAGCATGGCTGGCAATGACTTCCCCTGTGTTCAGGTCGCTGATGTGGAGTTGGCCGCCGGACTCCAGAACGCCCACCCGGGCCTGCTGCCAGGCCATGGGCACAGAGTACTTGTTGGCCTTCCAGGCGATCAGGCCGGTCTTGTCGGCTCGACGTGTCTCGTGGGCCACAGATTGCACGCAAGCTGGTGACAGGTAAGCCTCCAGGTGTTCTCGCTCATCCCGTTCGAAGCGTTCCCGGGGTGGTTCTCCGGTGGTGCCGTGG
>NZ_FONF01000028.1:0-43837 GCF_900112835.1 Marinobacter sp. DSM 26671
TGCCCTCATTACTCATTGCCGGCCAGATCATGATGGCGGTTATGGCAGGTCTACTGCTGAACCTGACGCCCTGCGTGCTGCCCGCGATCCCCATCAAGGTCCGGACCATCCTGCGGGAGGCGGGCGGCCAGAGGTCCCATCGGGTGCTGGCCGCGTTGGCATTCACGGCCGGAACACTCACCTTTTTCCTGACGCTGGGCGGCCTGACCGCACTGCTGCAGTGGAACTGGGGCACATTGTTCCAGTCAACGCTATTCGTGGCCGTCCTGGTTGCGTTAATGGTCGGGTTTGCGGTGATTACCTGGCTCGATCTGCCCATCCCCGTCCCGACATTCGCCGCCTCGGCGCATGGCCGGCGTTACTTTGAAGCCTATGTATCCGGGCTGTTGAGTGCGATTCTGGCCGCGCCCTGCGCAGGACCATTCCTCGGTGGCGTTCTGGCCTTTGCCGTTACCCAGCCGACACCGGTCATCATGGGGATATTCGGCAGTATCGGGCTGGGGCTGTCGTTGCCCTACGCGGTACTGATGCTCAGGCCCGAGTGGCTGAGCCGGTTGCCCAAGGCGGGCCCCTGGACCCTGGCCATTCGTGAAGTGCTCGCGCTGATATTGCTGGCCGCCGCCGTCTTTTTCAGCGCGAGCCTGGTGCCCAAAGCGGTATACCCCTGGCTGTGGTGGGCCTGGCTGGCGCTGGTGCTGGTCTGGGGTCTCCGTCGTTTCGTTCAGGGGAGCGGTGCCGTTCGCGTGATCACTGCAACGGCGACAGGCCTTGCCCTTGCGGTGACAGTGGTATTCGCATCTCCGTTGGGCAGCGGCGAAGACGAACTTGTCTGGCAGCCCTACTCCGCAGAACTCCTGGCGGACACAAAAGCCCGTGGCACGCCGTATTTGCTGGAGTTCACTGCCGATTGGTGCATCAACTGCAAGGTCCTGGAGCGCACCGTGTATAAAGAGCCCGCTGTGGCTGAAGCCGTAGCGCGGGCCGGCATGGTGCCGATTCAGGTGGATGTGACAGCAAGCGATCCCGAAAAAGACGCATTGTTAACCGCGACGGGTGGGCAAGCTTTGCCTTTTGCGGCGATTTTTGACGCTGACGGCACCGTTGTCGCCCGTTTCACTGGGCTCTTTGATACCGACAGCCTGGTCGAGGCGATCAACCGCACCGAGAATTCACAACCCTAGATACTGGAGATGAACCATGACAACCCAAGCCAAAGTATTGCTGACCGGCATAGCGGTTTTTCTGATCGCGATCGCGGCGTTCATGTTGATCGGTACCAATTCCGGAAAGGCCCCTGGCTCAGCCCAGCCTGAACAAGCCAGTTCCGACCCCCAGGCGCCAGTTGCCCGCACGGGGTTGGCAGATTCTTCCGATAAGGTCCGCCTCAATCTTGCGGAAGGCGGCAAAGCCCTGATAGGGGAGACCGGTGAAATCGTTCTGACACTGGACATTGAACCGGGCTGGCACGTGAATGCGAATCCAGCCTCCATGGAGTTTCTGATCCCCACCGTCGCCAAGTCTTCGGCTGGCGGCCAGTCGCTCGATATTCCGACGGAGTACCCGCGCGGCCGGGTCAGTGACATTGTGCTGGGTGACACCGCCCTGGAGGTGTACGACGACGGTGCGAGTATTCGGCTGCTGCCAGACGAAAAACAGACCGCCGCGCTGAAAGAAGCAGGCAGGCTTGACATGACAGTACGGGTACAGGCCTGCAGTGATGAGGGCGTTTGCCTGGCACCAGCTGACCTGCCCGTTGCGCTGAATCTGGACGATATCAAGCCACAATAAACCGGGACTCCCTTCGGAAAACAACTCAAATGGAGAATGACTGTGAACAGCTTATTCAGAGTATTCCTGATTGCCGTGATTGCCCTGGTCAGCACCAATGCCATGGCCCATTCCATGGAGGATGTGGAGGCCTCGTTGAACGAGAAAGAGCGGTATGCCCAGTTTGTGGATCAGCCGGCCCCTGAATTTGATCTTACAGGCGTTGATGGCAATACCCTTTCCCTTGCCGACTTAAACGGCAAAACCGTTGTGCTCAATTTTCTCTACACGCGCTGTACCGAGGCCTGCCCTTTTCATATGAACCTGATACGGCAGTTGCAAACCGGGGTTGAAGAAGAAGGGCTGAGTGAAGAGGTGGTGTTCATCACCATTGCCACTGATCGCGAGGATATTGCCGGTACCCGGGACAACATGCGCGCGTATGGCGACAATTTCGACCTGAACCCCGATAATTGGCACTTTCTGTACCGGGGCGAAGGCGAATCGCCCGGGTTGACGTCGGAGCTCGCCAAGGCCTACGGCGTTCAGTTCAGGGATACGGGTGAGGGTGTACAGGTCCATGGCGTGGTAACCCACGTGATTGACCCGGAAGGTCAGATGCGGGCCCGGTTCCATGGATTAAAATTCAAGCCTGAACACCTGGTGACCTACCTGACGGCCATTGCCAAAGGCCCCAACGCGGCAGCCGGTGATGGGTTCTGGGGCCGGCTGCACGGGCGCATTGAAGCGTTGCTACAGAGCGAGTAACGCGTGGGGCACCATGCCGGCAGCAAACCGACCACTGTAATCAGGAGAAATGTCTAATGAGTCACCAGCGCATATCCGCCGCCCGGGGAATCGCCGTAGTCCTTTTCGCGCTTGCTATTTCCATAGCCGCTCCAGTTATGGCTGCAGGGAAGGTTCCGAAGTCCGTGGGGCCCCAGGGGTTCCTGATCTGGGAGTCCCCTCGCACTCTGCCCGAGCTGGCTTTTGAAGACGAAAACGGCAGACCGCTGACACTGGCTGACTTTCAGGGCAAGGTGATTTTGCTCAATATCTGGGCGACCTGGTGCGCACCCTGCCGTGAGGAAATGCCGACGCTGGACTCACTTCAGGCTCAACTGGGCGGCGAGCATTTTGAAGTGGTTGCGCTGTCCGTTGACCACTCAGGCATCAGCGTTGTTGAAAAATTCTACCGGAAAACCGGCATCCAACATCTTCGCCAGTATATTGATCCGTCGACAATGGCGACCTCAACACTGGGCATAGAAGGTGTTCCTACAACGCTGCTGATTGATCACAACGGTCGCGAAATTGGCCGCCTGGTCGGTGCCGCGGAATGGGACAGCCCGGCCATAGCGGATTTGATAACCCGTACCATTGACGGGGTTCCAGACTGACCGATGGTCAGTCCGACTGGACGTCTGCAACAAACGCCTTGACCTTAAAGTTGGCTCGGGCGATTCAGCTTTGGCCAGGCGATTAATTCAAGGTCAAGTCATATATATTGAAAGTCTGTCTTTGCAGAGGCAATGACCATGATAAAGAATTTATTGAATTGATTCCGCTGGATTGGAATAACCGCTCGTTCAGCCGCTTCCTTTTACCTCTTTATGAGAAATCCGGGGTAGAAGATTGAAACTGGAGACTAATCTGTTGCCTGGCATTGGGAGAATGGGTATTATCCGATCCTATGCATCGATCGCAATTAACCACGCTCAAGAAAATTTTCTGGGTAACGTATTTGGCTGTCGCCCTGGTCTTCATCCAAGGCGCGCGATTGCATATGCATACCTACGATCATGAGCCGACCACGTCGGAACATGTGCATCAGGATCAAAGCCACGTCGACTACGGTGCTTCGGGCAAGAAACATCCTGACGAAGTGGGTCACATCGACCTGTCTCAACAAGGAGCCCTGAAAAAACTGCCGCTTGGGTCGATGGTCCTCGCCCTGTTTGCGGCAGTGATTCTACTTCTGCCGAGACGATTTTGCTCTCAGGTATTGTGGCGCCTCTATCGCCATACAAGGTTTCTTTCTTCCCCTTTCAGTCTAAGGCCGCCTCTGCGCGCGCCCCCTCTCTGAGAATCTGAGACTTCCCTTTAGATGGTTTTGCCTGCAGAGACTTAGTATTGGTCTGTGCATTAGCAATGCCGCATGGCTTTTTATCTTGGATGCTTTTGCGCGCGTGTCGTATCACCGACGCAGCGCTTAGGAGTGGATAATGTTCAATGTTTTTTTCTTGGCGCGCCGAAAAAATCGGCGAGCGGTGGTGCTGTGGTTCCTGCTGTCTTGTACTGCGTCGGTATCGGTCATGGGTCAATCGCAGGGTATATGGACACTGGAAGACAGTATCCGGCGTGCGGTTGAGATTGCGCCGGAAATTCGTGGTGCGCAGGCGACTGTCAATGCCCGCCGGGGTGCTCTGCAACAGGCCGGTGTGTGGCCGAACCCGCAGATCGAATTGCGTGCCGACGACAGTATTGGCAAGGACGCGGGCACCGGAGGTACTGATTTCACCCAGTTTGCGATCAGCCAGCCGCTGCCACTGAGTGGTCGTATCGGGTACCAGAAGGCGGTTGCCGGGGCGGGACTGGACGCTGCCCGGGCCGAACAGAGCTATCAAAAGATTCGTCTGGAAACCCAGGTAGCGCAGCGCTATCACAGCTTGCAGTTGGCTTGGGAGCGCCTTCGCCTGGCGGAGGAACGCTTGCAACTTGCCGATGACCTGCAGAACACCGGGCGCCGACGCGCTCAGGCCGGTGAGCTTTCTGACCTGGAGCGCTTGCGCATGGATCTGATCCGGGAAGCCGCGCAACAGGAATTAAATAGTGCAGAAGGCGCATACAATGAAGCGCTCAGCAGATTTCGCGTCTACTTGGAGCTACCCGGAGAGACGACACCTCGATTGACTTCCCTTCAACCGTTTGGCCCCGTCCACGGGCTGGAGCAGTTGCAGGCTGGTCTGGCGAATCATCCGGCGCTGCTCGCCGCGAAACACCGAGTCGAGGCAGCGCGATCAGGTGTGGACTTGGCCCGTGCTGAGCGTTTGCCAGATATCAGCCTGCGGGTGTTTCGTGAGCAGGATTTACTAAACGGACGCCGTCAGGATGTCACTGGAATCGGCCTGGGTATCACCATACCTCTCTGGGACCGAAACAGCGGTCGCATTGGAGAAGTCCGGTCACAAGTAATTGAGGGCCAGTCGGAGCTACAGGCGCTGGAACGGGATTTGGATAGTCGCTTGCAGCGGAGTTTTTTGAATCTGAATCAGCTCATTAAGCAGGGTGAGCATTACCGCGCGCGAGTTTTCCAGCCTGCGCAAAAAGTATTCGAACTGACGCGCAAGGCATACGCCAACGGTGAGGTGGAAATTCTCTCGGTAATCGATGCCAACAACACCTATTTTGACGCCCATGAACGCTATTTGGAGCTGCTGCAAAAGGCCTGGCTGGAGGCTGCAGATTTGCGCCTGGCGGCTGGTCGTGCCCTTGTCCTCACTGAACAGGATACTGACAATGAATAAGCTACTAGCCACACTGTTTTTCCTGCTGATTCCGGCGCTGGCGCCGGCCGCTGAACTGGAGCTGACCCAGGAGCAGTTGACCAGCGCCGGGCTTACGACCACCACCGTAACTACCCGCGAGCTCAAGCCGCGTCTGAAACTGACCGGCACCCTCACTGCCGACCGGCGCAAGAGCAATCGTGTCACCCCTGTCGTGGACGGCATGGTGACCGAACTGCTGGCGGTGGAGAACGAGGCAGTGCGCAAGGGGCAGGTGCTGGCCCGCCTGCGCAGCAACAGCCTGGGCCAGGCGCAGGCCGACTATCTGGAAACGTTGGCCCGCTTCGAACTGGCGCGCGCCGAGCGCGCCCGTATCGAAGGCTTGTGGAAAGACGGCATCGTCGCCGAAAGCCGTTGGCTCAAAGTGGACAGTGAATACAAGAGCGCCCGCGCCACGCTGGATGCGCGGCGTCGCTTGTTGTCGCTTGCCGGCCTGTCTGATCGGCAGATACAGGCCCTGGCGCAGAAACCGGACCGCCTGGCGGAGTTCGAGTTGACCAGTCCTATCGATGGGATGGTCACCGGGGTCGAGATCGAGTCAGGTCAGTTGATAACCGCTGGGCAGACCGCCTTTCACGTGGACGACCTGTCCAGCCTGTGGGCCGAGGTACGCATCCCTGTCGCCAACTTATCTGAGATCAAACCGGGTGCGGAGGCCACGGTCCAGGTACAGGCCAGTCCCGGGCGTGAATACCGTGGCCGCCTGCAATCGCTTGCGGCTGAGGTGGACCGGCAAAGTCAAACCCTGGGCGGACGCATCGTGGTCGATAACCCGGACGGCCAGTTGCGACCCGGCATGTACGCCACCGTGACCCTGACCGGTGTGGCCTATCGAGGACTCATGGTGCCCGCCAGCGCCGTGTTCCGGGTGGGTGAGCAGGCCTACCTGTTCAAGGTGCTGGGCCCACGGCGCTATGCGCCAACGCCGATCGAGATCGGGCTGGAGTCGGAAGGCTGGATTGCGGTGCGCGGCGGCATTGAGGCGAATTCCGAGATCGTTAGCGGCGGCGTGGCCGAGCTCAAATCCCACTGGCAGTACCAGGGGGGTGAGTAAGCCATGATCGCTTCATTGATTCGTTTTTCCCTGATCCAGCGGCTAATGATACTGCTGTTGGCCGCTGCACTGATTGTCGGTGGGGTATGGGCGTTTCGCACGCTTCCCATCGATGCCTTCCCCGATATCGCCTCGCCCCAGGTATTGGTGATCGTCAAGGCACCGGGCCTGTCGCCCACCGAGGTGGAAAGCCGCATTACCTTTCCGATTGAAAGGGAGATGCAGGGCCTGCCGCGTCAGACCGTGCTGCGCTCCACCACCAAATACGCGTTGAGTTCCATCACTATCGACTTCGAGGACGGCACCGACATCTACTGGGCACGCCAGCAGGTGGCCGAACGCCTCAATCAGGTCTGGGGCGAACTGCCCGCCGGGGTGGAGGGCGGATTGGGGCCCATCACCACGCCGTTGAGCGAGGGATACATGTATCGGGTTGAGGGCGAGGGCTACAGCAACCGGGAACTGCGTAGTATCCAGGACTGGGTGATCCGTCCGCGCCTACGCACCGTGGAGGGCGTAGCCGACGTCAATTCCCTGGGCGGCGAAGTCAAGGTGTTCGAAGTCGTTGCCGATCCCGAGGCGCTGTTGGCCCACGGCCTGGCAATTGATGACTTGGAACGCGCACTGAAAGCCAATAACCGCAATGCCGGCGGGGACCGCATCAACCGTAACGACGAGGTGCTGTTGGTGCGTACCGTGGGGCAACTACTGGATATGGAGGATATCCGCAGCATCACCGTGGCCAGCCGTAATGGCGTCCCGGTGCACGTCACTGATGTGGCCACGGTCCGCATCAACTCCATGACCCGCTACGGCGCGGTCACCGCCGATGGCGAGGGCGAGGTGGTGACCGGCCTGGCGCTGCTGCGCCGGGGCGCCAACAGCCGGACCATGGTCGAAGGCGTCAAGCATGAGCTCGAGGCGCTCAAGGCGACGTTACCCGAAGGTGTACGTATTGTGCCGTTCTATGATCGCTCCGAGTTGGTCAGCCAGGCGGTGTGGACGGTGGAAAAAGCGCTTGGCGAGGCTGTGGTCCTGGTGCTGTTGGTGTTGATAGTCATGCTCGGCAATTTACGCGCCGCCCTGACCGTGGCGCTAATTTTGCCGTTGTCGGTGCTGTTCACTTTCGTGATGATGCGTCTGTTTGGTGTCAGCGCCAATCTCATGTCTCTCGGCGGGCTGGCGATTGCCATCGGTATCCTGGTGGATGCTGCGGTGGTGGTGGTCGAGAACACTCATGCGCGACTCAGCCAGGCGCCCAAGGGGGTTGATCGTCTGCATCTGATCTACCGCGCGACGCTAGAGGTGGCTACGCCAGTGATCTCTGCCGTGCTGATCATCATTGTGGTATTTCTGCCCTTGTTCAGCCTGTCCGGCCTAGAAGGCAAAATGTTTACGCCGCTGGCGGTGACTATCGCTTTCGCCCTTATCGGCTCGCTGCTCCTGTCGCTGACGGTCATTCCGGTGATGGCCAGCCTGTTGATGCGGGGTGGCGCTGAGGAAGACAGCCGGGTGTTGAAGTTGTTGAAGCACGGCTATGTGCCGGTCATGCGCTGGGCGCTGCGCCACCTCAAGACGGCCGTGGGCGGCGCATTGATGCTACTGCTCGGCGCCGCCCTGCTGTTTCCCCTGATTGGGAAGGAGTTCATGCCGGTCATGGACGAAGGTACCACGGTGGTCATCATCGAAAAGCTGCCCAGCATCTCGCTGGAGCGTTCCCTGGCGCTTGACGAGCCCTATCAAAAGGCCATGATGGAGCTGCCGGAGGTCACCGGCGTGGTGTCCCGCACCGGCGCCGACGAGCTGCGTATGGACCCCATGGGTTTGTATCAAACCGATAATTTTCTCATCACCAAACCAAGGGACCAGTGGACGGTGAGTCTGGAGGAGTTTCAGGAGCGGTTGCGCGAGAAACTCGATCGCTTCGTCGGCATCGACTACGCCTTCACTCAGCCCATCGACATGCGGGTCTCCGAGATGTTGACCGGCGTGCGGGCCGCGATGGCCATCAAGTTGTACGGCGATGATCTGAAGGTACTGAAGGAAAAGTCCAAACAGATCGAAATGCTCATCAATAACATTCCCGGGGCGGTCGATGTCTTTCGCGCTCCGTTGTCAGGCCAAACCTATCTGCAGGTTGAGATTGATCCCCAGGCCATTGCCCGATTCGGCATTAATATCGAGGATATCAACCAGCTTGTGGAAATTGCCGTCGGCGGCCGGGTTGTCACTGAGGTAATCGAAGACAACCGACGCGTTGGTGTGTTGTTGCGTTATCCGGAACAGGCGCGCACGTCGCCGAACGATATCGCGGCGCTAAGAGTGGAAACGCCCGCTGGGGAAAAGATTCGCCTCGACAGCGTGGCCGCAATCCGAGAAGTCGATGGGCCGGTTGGGATCACCCGGGAGTCGGCCAAGCGCCAGGTAGTGGTGCAGGCCAACGTCGAAGGTCGTGATATGGTGGGGTTCGTAGAAGAGGTTCGTGCCACCCTGGAACGTGAGGTGCAATTGCCGACAGGTTACTACGTCACCTATGGTGGGCAGTTCGAGAACCAGCAGCGCGCTGCGGCCCGTCTGGCGTTGGTGGTGCCGATTGCCATCGCGCTGATCTTCGTGATGCTGTTCATCACGTTCCGATCCCTGCGCCAGGCCGGTTTGATCATCCTCAACATTCCGTTCGCCATGATCGGCGGCGTCGTCAGCCTGTATCTGTCAGGGCTGTACCTGTCAGTGCCGGCCTCCGTGGGGTTCATCACCCTGTTCGGTGTGGCGGTGCTCAACGGAGTGGTGATGGTGACTTACTTCAACCAGTTGCGTGAAGCCGGGAGAACTCTGCTCCAGGCTGTGCAGGAAGGCGCCGAGCGCAGGTTGCGACCGGTGCTCATGACCGCATTAATCGCCAGCCTGGGTCTGGTGCCGCTATTGACGGCGACCGGGCCGGGCTCAGAGTTGCAGCGCCCGCTGGCGGTCGTGGTGATCGGCGGACTGTTCACGTCGACGCTGCTCACACTGGTGCTGCTTCCTACCTTATATGCCTGGATAGAAGGGCGGGCGCAGCGACGCCTCGCTCAGCCCACAACGGAGGACCACGCGTGAAGATTCTGACGCTTATTGTGCATGCCAATACCCAGCAGGAATTGGGCGATCAACTGCGAACCCTGAGCGAGGTATCCGGCTTTACGTTCAGCCATGTGGAAGGGCACGGGGCTCAGGTGGAACGCGATCCGTTTCTCTCGGCACGTGATAAAGTGGTTGGTTACACACCGCGGGTGCGGGTGGATATCCTGCTTGATGACGCGGATGTAAGTGTCGTACTGGAGGCGCTTCGACAGGCGGAAAACACTGTGACCGGCCAAGGCGTGTATTGGACAATACCTGTGGAAGATGGAGGACACCTGTGATTTAGATCGCTGAAACCTACCTGAGTAAGAAGAGGGATCTTAAGAAGAGGCTAAGATCCCTCTTAGACATGATGTTTTGACCTGCCCACCCTCAACGTTCGTGGGTTATCGTTGGGGAGTGGGTAAACAACCCTTAGACAGAGCCACATTGAGGAGGGCAAGTCATGACAGAGTTTAACGCTGAATCCGTTTCATTTCACACCGCCGCTTCTGCTGTCGATCCGGCGGCCTGTTGCAGTTTGTCTATGAGGCCGGTCCCTGTGGTTACGGCCTGTATCGTCAATTGCTCGCCAGCGGCCATGATGCTCAGGTGGTGGCGCCCTCGCGTATTCCGAAGGCGCCCGGGGAGCGAATCAAGACCGGTCGGCGCGATGCTCTGAAGCTGGCGCGCCTGGCTCGCAGGGGCGACCTGACGCCGGTCTGGGTGCCTGATAACGAACAGGAAGCCATGCGCGATCTGACCCGGGCGCGTGATGACATGAAGGCTCAGGAACGCAAGCGCGTCAGCAGAGGAAATGCCGACGCTGGACTCACTTCAGGCTCAACTGGGCGGCGAGCATTTTGAAGTGGTTGCGCTGTCCGTTGACCACGCAGGCATCAGCGTTGTTGAAAAATTCTACCGGAAAACCGGCATCCAACATCTTCGCCAGTATATTGATCCGTCGACAATGGCGACCTCAACGCTAGGCATAGAAGGTGTTCCTACAACGCTGCTGATTGATCATGACGGTCGCGAAATTGGCCGCCTGGTCGGTGCCGCGGAATGGGACAGTCCGGCCATGGTGGATTTGATGACCCGCACCATTGACGAGGCTTGGAACTGACCGAGGGTCACTCCGACTGAAAGTCTGTCTTTGCAGAGATGAGGCAATGACCAAAACAAAGACTTTATTGAACCCATGGCTTGGCTCCGTAGCGATAAAGCCAGGCATGGGTGCCTTCCATGGAGAGTCGGGAGACAATAAGCCCCACAGGCATTGGGCTCATCAAATCGTGATCGGTTTAGACGCAAGCGTTGAAGTCATGTCCGGTGAAACACGATGCGAGGGAAGGGGGTTATGGATACCAGCTGGAGTTACTCATCAATTAAAACTGTCCAGGGTACTGTGTATTTACATCGATCCAAACCTTGATGTCTGCAATGTTCTACTGCCTTACATCAAAAATCCGTCGAAGCGATCCATCCGGGCACTCGATGAGGATTTCATTACGGAGTGCTTGTCTCGCTTTACTGGCACCGAAAATCTGTTAATTGCACTGAAAGCTTTCGAGCGACAATACCGGGGTAGTAAGCCATCTGGTCCAAAGAGTAGGTTGAGCGACGTTTTAGAAGCATTGAATGCCGAAGCATCGGGGGGGCGATCAGTCTCACGAGCCGAGTTGGCAAAAATGGTTTGCCTGTCTCCAAGCCATTTTTCCCACTGGTTTACCGAATGTACCGGTTTACCTTTGCGCAGCTATAGAAAGTGGTTAAAGCTATTAACCGGGTTTGAGTTATCGCGCGAGATGTCACTCACTGATGCAGCAATTGCTTCGGGATTTTCTGATCAAGCCCATTTCTGCAGGTCTGTTACTGAGGCATTTGGCGTTTCCCCAACGGTTATTCAACGGCTTTTATCCGAATAATCAGCTCTTTCGTTCAATTCGGCTGCGTGCATCCATGAGATGCTGAACGCTCTAGTTAGCGAGGGCTGTTGGAATGATCCGTAACGTAATGTGGTTGGTTAGGCTTTTGTATTTGCCGTTGTTTTTGCTCGTGGGTAATGGTGTTGCTGTCTATCTCGTTGCCGAAGACTTCAACGCCGGTTGGCTGGGGTTGTTGATCCTGGTGTTTATAGGGATTTCTTTCGCCACTGAAAGACTTATCCCCTATGATCGGGCGTTTAATGAGCCTCAACGGGATCAGCGGCGCGATGTGCTCCATGCACTCATGAACGAGTCGCTTAATGTTATTGGCATAGCTGTACTCCCATTAATTGCAGGATTGCTCGTTTTGGCACCGATCTGGCCTTCCAGTTGGCCACTGCTTTTCCAGTTGCTGTTGGCAATCCTCATTTCTGATATTGGTATCACCCTGGCGCATTTTGCCAGTCATCGCCTCCGGTTGCTGTGGCGCCTACATGCCGTTCATCACAGCGTAAAACGGTTGTACGGCTTTAATGGGCTCATGAAACATCCACTGCATCAATTTATAGAAACAGTTGCTGGGACGACACCATTACTCATTATAGGAGTACCACAGAATGTCCTGATGTTGTTGGTGGTTGCAGTCGTATTTCAGTTGCTACTGCAACACTCGAATGTAGCGTATTTTACCGGACCGCTGAAAAAGGTTCTCGCAATCAACTCCGTGCATCGTTTCCATCATTTGAATACGGCAAAAGAGGGTGATGTGAACTTCGGGCTTTTTACAACCTTGACTGATCGCTTTTTAGGCACGGCTTACTTCGATTCCGAGCGAACGATCGGCGCTAAAGATCTCGGTATTGCTTCAGAGCCGAATTACCCAACGAACTACTGGCAACAGTTGATGCAGCCTTTTCAACGAAACAGGAGATGATGAGGTGCTTGCTCCATCTGCCGGCTACTCAGGCTCCGTGTTGTCGAAAAGATCTGCCAGGAAGCGGATTTTCAACATCTGCGCAAGTATATTGATTCGCCCACACTGGTTACCCCAATACTTGGCATAAATGCCTCAGGCTACTGCTGTATGCTTTCTTCACTGAGCCCTTCGAGAACCCCACAGGCTCCAATGTCCCGATCATCGTTGCAACTCGCTCTCAACGACGTGAGTTGTTTCTCCAGTACCTGCAGATCGGTTATCCGAGACCGTACATGAGCGAGGTGATCATCAAGCAAGGTGTTGATGACCCTGCAAGGCTGATGGGGCGCGCCCTGATAACGCTGTAACTCGTGAATTTCAGCGAGTGACAGCTCGAGTATTCTGCAGCGCCGGATAAAGGCCAGTCGCTCAACATGCCGTTCGGTGTAAATACGGTAGCCGTTGTCCTGACGATCCGGCGGTGGTAACAAGCCCTCTCGCTCATAGAAACGGATGGTCTGGGTGTCAACCCCTACGGACCGCGCCAACTGACCAATGCGCATCGGGTGTCTCCTCAACAAATGGTATCTGCTCTATTGACCTTATAGTGGCTATATGGTTTTAAATCATAATCCGACAATACTCAAGTGGAGCCGTATCATGAGTAAATCCTGTGAAGACGCCTGTGGCTGCGACGCATCGTCCGCCGAGGGTAACGCCGGGTCGGAGGCCTCTGAAGCGTCCGGCAACTGGATCAGTGTGTATACCGTACCGAAGATGGATTGTCCTTCGGAGGAACGGATGATTCGACTGGCCCTGAATGGTTTTGAAGACATTCGCGGGCTGTCCTTCGACCTGTCTGATCGGCGGTTGAAGGTTGTGCACGATGGCGAGGCTGAGCCTATCACCGCGAAGCTGGCGACCCTCGGGCTGGGAGCTTCGCTTCAGGAAACGGCCGCTGCCGACCCTGAATCAATCAAGGCGCTCGGGGGTACGGCTATCTCGGCCGAGCAGGAGTCCGGCACCCTGCGTTGGTTGCTCGGTATCAATGCCGTCCTGTTTGCGGTGGAAATGACGGCCGGCCTGATCGCCCACTCCACCGGACTGATTGCAGAATCCCTGGACAATTTCGCCGACGCGGCCGTGTATGGGCTCGCCCTGTATGCGGTTGGGCACAGCGTGAAAATGCAGGTGCGTGCGGCGCATCTCGCGGGCGTACTCCAACTGATACTGGCTGTGGGCGCACTCGCAGAGGTGGTGAGGCGCTTTGTCTTCGGCAGTGAGCCGGAGTCGCTGGCAATGATGGGGATTGCGTTCATCGCATTGATCGCCAACACCACCTGTCTGCTGCTGATATCCAAACATCGGGAGGGCGGTGCCCACATGAAGGCGAGCTGGATATTCTCAGCCAACGATGTGGTCATCAATCTAGGGGTCATTACCGCTGGCGCCCTGGTCGCATGGACTGGCTCCAATTATCCGGACCTGATAATCGGCAGCATCGCGGGGATTATCGTACTCAACGGTGCCAGGCGCATCCTGGCGCTTAAGGGTTAAACAATGTCCATCGTTGCCAAGAAACGCTTGCAGTACGGCCTGCTGGCTATTTCCGGCCCGATAAAGGCATCGAACCAAAAGGTAAAATGAAGGATACAGCAGGCAATGACGAACCAAGAACCAACGCCAAAGAAAACGAGAATGAAACGAGGACATGCCAACAACAACAAAGCCCCACCCAGCCCACCGGCCCATCCACCAAGGGAAAAACGAAACTTCATGAGCACAGGCGAGACAACTGGCCCATGCGGACTGAACACCCCGACGACTAAACCCCCCCCCAGACCACAAACCACCGCGCACACCCCAAGCCTAAGCACGACCACGCCAAACCCGATGGAAAGCAGATCGCGGGCCCAGGCGACCCACTCCACTCACATAAAGACGCAATCAAGGAAATCGACAAAACCCAACCCACCCGACACAACCATCCCCCGCGGCAACACAAGGATCAGCTAGGTCACGACCAGAACCGAAAAATCCAGCAAAAACCCCAACCAAAAGGGACCAGGCGAACAAAAATCAGAAAAAAGCCCGCAAAGAAAAGCCGACTGAAACGAAAGCATCCGCCCAGAAAAACCAACAACCACAACCAAAGCAAACGAGAAAGAAACGAGCACAAGCCAACCGACAAAAACAAAGCCCCAACGCACCGGGACAGCAACAAAGGCAAACATGCAATCACAGGACCGGCGCGCACAAAACAAGACCCCAAAGAGCGCACACCCCACCGACGACACCACCAGACACACCACAGACCCCGGACCCGCCAACAAGCGCAAAAACAAGAGAGAAAGCCGCAGCGGGAAGCGGAGCGGGCTCACCAACCAACACCTCAAAAACCATAACCAATAGGTGAAGGAAACCCAGAAAACCCAACCCAACACGCCCAAGAAACCCCTACCCGCACAAAACCAGAAGGTGGTCGCCGACCGGTACGGAATGAACCATCCAAAACCCGACCCCAAGCGAACGGGCCCAACCGGAGAGACGACACACGCCGCCAAGAAAAGACGGCAGATGCAGACCCAACCGCACAGCACCAAGCGCAATCTCGACGAGATCCTGAGCCCAACCGAACCGCCACAACTCACCGACAACAACAAAGTGGCCACGACGGGGCACGGAAAGAAAAGCCAAGATGGCACCAGCACTACAACGCCACCCAACGAAGAGGCCAAAAAGAAGGCTCGGTGCTGTTATGGAGTCTGATTCTCAGTGGATGGGGCTTTGCCGTCAGTCTGTTTTCCCGCCAGTTGCCACGGGATATGCTGGCACGGGTTCTGGGAGTTCTGGGTGTCGTCAGCGCAGGGTTCCTGCTTTTCATCGTCGTTACGTCCAGCCCCTTTGATCGCCTGTTGCCGGGCATGCCCGCCGACGGTGCCGATCTGAATCCGTTGTTGCAGGATGTTGGCCTGATCATCCATCCGCCGATGCTTTACATGGGCTATGTGGGTTTTTCAGTGGTCTTTGCTTTTGCCATCGCTGCGCTGATCGAAGGGCGTCTGGATGCGGCCTGGACGCGCTGGGTTCGGCCGTGGACCAACATTGCCTGGGCCTTTCTGACCCTCGGCATCGCTCTGGGTAGCTGGTGGGCCTACTATGAACTGGGTTGGGGAGGCTGGTGGTTCTGGGACCCGGTGGAAAATGCATCGCTCCTGCCCTGGCTGAGCGGGACAGCGCTGATACATTCACTGGCGGTCACGGAAAAACGCGGCACGTTCAAGAGCTGGACGGCACTGCTGGCGATTTTCACGTTCTCACTCTCGTTACTGGGCACCTTCCTGGTGCGTTCAGGGGTACTGACCTCAGTTCATGCCTTTGCCAATGATCCGTCACGGGGGCTCTTCATTCTGGCGTTGCTGGGAATAACGGTCGGCGTCTCGCTGTTGATCTTTGCGCTACGGGCGCCGCGAATGAGCGCCAATGCGGGCTTTAGCTGGCTTTCCCGGGATGCACTGTTACTGATCAACAATATTTTGCTGGTCATCATGACGATCACGGTCCTGATGGGCACGCTGTACCCCTTGATCCTGGATGCACTCGGGCTGGGCAAAATCAGTATCGGCGCGCCTTACTTTAATAGCCTGTTCGTGCCACTGACCGTCATGCTTTGTGCCTTTATGGGGCTGGGGCCGGTCGCACGCTGGAAGCAGATGCCCGGTCGCGAGCTGTTCCGGCGACTACTGGGGGCGGGTCTGGCCGCACTGGCGATTGCGGTATCGATACCGTTTCTTTACAACGGCCAGTGGAATGTCGCCGTGGCGCTGGGGATGGTGGCGGCCCTGTGGATAGTACTGGCGTTGGTGCGCGACCTGTTTGATAAAGTCCGCAATGCGTCCTCTGCGCTGGCCGGATTGCGTAAGTTGACCCCTTCATACTGGGGCATGGTGGTCGGCCACGTGGGCCTGGCCGTCACCATCGTGGGCGTGGTGATGGTGTCGAACTACGCCATGGAGCGTAATGTGCGGCTTGATATCGGTGAGCAGGTAGATCTGGGCGGGTACGATTTTACTCTGACCGAACTGGGCGAGCGTCGGGGACCCAACTTCCTTGCTGACACGGCGGCCATCGAGGTTGCCCGTGAAGGCCGGATTGTCACCACCTTGTACCCAGAAAAGCGCCTGTATATTGCCCGAGGGCAGCCGATGACCGATGTCGCACTCGACCCCGGCCTGTTGCGGGACCTTTACGTGGCCATGGGGGAGGAACTGGACGACGGCAGCTGGGCAATGCGCCTACAGGTCAAGCCCTTCGTACGCTGGCTTTGGCTGGGTGCGCTGCTGATGGCCTCCGGGGGCGTGCTGGCCGTGGCAGACCGTCGCTACCGTCGCCGCCGTGCCGCCGCCGCTGACCGGGAATCGGTGAGGCCGGCGCGCGAGGTTCGCGCATGATGCGCCGCCTGTTGCTGATGCTTCCGTTTGTGGTGTTTCTTGGCCTGGCCTTCTTTTTGTACCGGGGGCTTTCGTTGGACCCGAGTGCTCGCGAGTCGGCCCTGATAGGTCAGGCGTTTCCCGCGTTCACGCTCCCAACGTTGGAGGACCCTGATACCGAGGTGGATGAATCCCTGCTTCGCGGGCAGATGTCTCTGGTCAATGTCTGGGCGTCCTGGTGCCCGACCTGCAAGGAGGAAATGCCCCAGCTACTGGCGCTCTCCGAACGCGGCATTCAGATGGTGGGCATCAACTACAAAGACACACGTGACCTGGGGCGACAATTTCTTGAAGAGTTTGGAAAACCTTTCGAGGTCAACATCTTCGATCCTGCCGGCGACCTGGGTTTCGAGCTTGGCGTGTATGGCGTGCCCGAAACCTTTCTGGTCGACGCAAACGGTATCGTTCGATACAAGCACGTCGGGTACATAACGCCCGCCCAGGTGGATGAAGTCATGGCGGAGGTAGAGAAATGGCGCTAAACCGAAAGAGCCGTTGCTGTGTGGTCATCGTGTTTTTGCTGGCTTCGTTCCAGTCGGTGGCGGACACGGCAATCGATGCGCGTCATTTCGAGGATCCGGTGATGGCGGAGCGTTATCGCGACCTTACGGCGTCGTTGCGGTGCCCTAAATGTGATGCTCAAGCCATCGACAGTTCCGATTCGCCGGTGGCGGCGGACATGCGGGAGCGGGTAGCAATGATGCTTCGTGATGGGCGTGCGGATAAGGAAATTCTTGATTTCATGGCTAATCGTTTTGGCGAGTTCGTTCTTTACAATCCGCGCCTTGACGGGCGAACGTGGCTGCTTTGGGCGTTGCCGGCAGCGCTGGTAGCAGGAGGCGCCCTGGTTGTGATTGCGTTTGTCCGGGCGCGCAGGCACCGGCGAGTGCGGCCGCTCTCCGAGGAGGAGCGTACCCGCCTGTCTTCCCTGATTCATCGTCACCGTGAGGGATCGGAATGACTATGCTCTGGTTAAGTATCGGCACACTGCTGCTGCTTGCGCTGTGGTTCCTGAGTCTACCGTTGCGGAGAGCAAGGGCGATCCATGACTGGCAGCAGCGATTTGAGGCCGATGATCATGCGGAGGCGCAAAACCTCGCCGTCTATGAGCGCCGGCTTTCAGCACTGGAAAGCGCCCGCGATCGCGGCGAGGTTGACGTCGCACGCTTTGAAGAAAGCCGTCACGAGCTTGAACGCAATCTTCTGGAGGACACCGAGGCCCGTCGTCGCGTGCCTCTCAGGAACCCGCTGGCAGGACGTTTTGTAATCCCTCTGGTGATAACGGCATTGATTGCCGCCACCGTAACCGGCTATCGATGGGTGGGCGCCAATGGCGATCTGGCTCTGTATGCCGTGGTGCAGGAGGTTCTTAACTCTCCCGGTGCCTCACCGGAGAACCTGATTGTCCGGCTCGAAGAGCAGGCCGAGAGTCAGCCGGATAATCCCAAGGTCTGGGCTTTGTTGTTTCCGCTGTACCAGAAGGTCGGTCAGCCAGATCGGTCGATTCGCGCCCTGGAGCGATTGATCGAACTGGAAGGCCGCCGAGCCGATCTTCTGGCCCAACTGGCTCAGTTGAAATTCTATGTGGCCGGAGGCAGCCTGACCTATGAAGTTCAGGCGCTGGTAGATGAAACACTCGATAAGGATCCGCGTCAGCCGACAGTGTTGGGCATGCTGGGGGTTGAGGCTTTCGACGATGGCCGCTATGAACAGGCGATCGGTTACTGGCGCCGAGCGTTGGCTGGCTTCGAGGATTCCGCCTCCGCAGAGGTCATTCGTAAAGGTATCGCTGTTGCCAGGCAACGATTGGAGGAGACAGCCAATGGAGCGGAACGTGTTACTGATTGAAACCCTAACGCACGTTCACACACGAAATCAGGGAAGCTTATGCTTCAGTATCCTCAAATCGACCCGGTAGCCATTGCACTGGGCCCACTGAAAATCCATTGGTACGGCCTGATGTACCTTGTCGGTTTTCTCGCGGCCTGGTGGCTGGGGCGTCGTCGGGCTCATCGACTCGGGTTGAACGCAGACGCTGTTGAAACATTGATTTTCTACTGCGCGATGGGCGTCATTCTCGGTGGCCGCGTCGGTTATGCGCTCTTCTACGGTTTTGACAAGCTGGCAGACAATCCGCTTTGGCTGTTCAAGGTCTGGGAAGGGGGCATGAGTTTTCACGGCGGTTTGACCGGCGTCCTGATTGCAGCCTTGGTCTTCGCCCGCAAGCAGAACCTGCGTTTTTTCCAACTCACGGATTTTATAGCGCCACTGGTGCCAATTGGCCTGGGGGCGGGGCGCCTTGGCAACTTTATCAACCACGAGCT
Organism: Marinobacter sp. DSM 26671; assembly: GCF_900112835.1. Lineage (NCBI taxonomy): Bacteria > Pseudomonadati > Pseudomonadota > Gammaproteobacteria > Pseudomonadales > Marinobacteraceae > Marinobacter > Marinobacter sp. DSM 26671. Next base: position 19,145 of record NZ_FONF01000028.1, read on the forward strand.
CCCGGGGCGGGTCAGCGACGTGCCCTGGGCCATGGTGTTCCCGAATATGGGGTCGGCGCCACGTCACCCGTCGTCATTGTACGAGTTTGCCCTGGAAGGTGTTGTGCTGTTTGTGGTGCTGTGGTGGTTCTCACGCCACCCTCGTCGGATGGGCGCAACGTCCGGCCTGTTCCTGTTGCTCTACGGAATTTTCCGTTTTGCGGTCGAGTTTGTTCGCCTCCCCGACCCGCAACTGGGGTTCATTGCCCTTGACTGGGTGACCATGGGGCAGTTGTTGACCTTGCCGATGATCCTTGGAGGCCTTGGGTTAGTCGCTTGGTCGAAAAGCCAACCGATCAATAACGTAAAGGTGGCGACGGGCGGATAAAGGTCGACTTCATTTATGCAATAACAAATTGAGAGAGTTTCAGAGTGGTCATGCTGGCGTTTTCTCCTCTGATATATCGGGATCTGTTTCATGCGAGCGATGTGGGCACGATGAAAGTCAATGAAATTGCAAACTTGGCGGATGTCTCTCCGGACACCGTTCGTTTCTATAACCGTGAAGGGTTACTTCGGCCACGAAAAGATCCCCGAAATGGCTACAACTTGTATAATTCGGAAGACCTGTGGCGCTTACGGTTTGTTCGCGTGGCAAACAAGCTGGGATTCAACCTGCGTGAAGTCAAAGTCATTCTAAGTCATGGGACGGAGGGTGGCTTGGCTGGCAGCGACCTGAAGGAGCTATTCACAGACCGCCTTTGCAGACTGGATCAGGAGTTAAAGGAGCTCAAGAGACTTCGTGACGACATGAAAACTACAGTCCAGGTTTGGAGACAGATGCCTGATGGAGCCCCCAATGGCCATTCTGTCCAGGAATTCAGTAGGGCACCTACTTCGGTATACGCCTATATTTTCGGTTTGAAAATAAGTGAACGTTCATTTATTTTAGGCCGACCAATTTGAAGCGTTGAGCAGACAAATGCGGCAAAGAGACGACTCGAAACGAATAGCCTTCCTGGAAGCTACCGTGAGGGAAGTAGCAGATCACGGTTTTTCAGCAACCTCGGTTGGCAAGATAGCCAAGGCTGCGGGTTTGTCACCAGCCACGCTGTACATCTATTACGAAGATAAAGAACAGCTTTTATTGGCGACATTTTATTACGTCAGCGATCAGGTCATTGATGCGGCGCTGGACAGTTTTTCTCGCGGGAAAGATCTGCGTGAAGGACTGCGACGCCAGTGGCACACACTGTTCCGGATCGGCCTTGAGCGTCCGGAACTATTCCGCTACCACGAGACGTTCACGCATTCTGCTTGGATGACTCCCGAGATCCAGGCACGAAACGAAAGCCGAGCCGCAAATCTTTTGAATGCAGTTGATCAGGGAAAGCAATCCGGGCTGATCAAACCGGTACCTTTTCCACTTCTCGAAACGTTTATGTTCCGCCCGATTTACCACCTCGTTCAACGATGCCTGCAAGGGTCGTTCGAAGGTACCGATGAGCATATCGAATTAGCGTTTAATATGGCTTGGGATGCGGTTGCCGATCGTCGGAATACCTAATTTTTTCTGGAGAGTGACGCGTTATGAAATTCAAGATGGTCAGTACCGCCATGCCCTTGAGAGGCCTACAAGCGCTTGCAATGCTTTCGAGCCTCCTGGTGATGGGATGTTCGGCGGAGGCGCCCCCTCTGACACAGCAAACTGTCTACCCGGTAAAGCTCATGACGCTGGAGCAGGCGCAGTCAGGCACGCTCAATCAGTATCCGGGCAGAGTCTCGGCGTCTGACCATTCAGAACTCTCTTTCAGAGTGGGAGGAGAGCTGACGGAGCTGGCCGTTAAAGCAGGCGACACTGTGGAAAAAGGGGAGGTCGTTGCCCGCCTGGACGATCGGGACGCAAGAACCCGCCTGGAAAACGCCCGGTCAAATTTCAATCTGGCACAGGCCACCTTCGAGCGAATGCGAATATCGTTGGAGCGCCAGGCCATCAGTCAGGCCCGTTTCGATGAGGCCGAGGCCGAGTACCTCTCTGCCAGAGCGCAACTGGCCAGCGCGGAGGACCAACTTTCCTATACCGTTCTCAAAGCGCCATTTGATGGCGTCATTTCACGGGTGCCGGTGGATGTCTTTCAGGTTGTATCAGCGCAGCAGGCCATTGCCGAACTGCAACGGCCCGGCTCTATCGACGTCTCGTTCCAGATGCCTGAACAACAGGTCCGCCGCCTTCAACCACAGAGATCCAGGAACGTTCGCGCCAATGGCAACACTATCGCGTGGGTACAGTTTCCCGAGCTTCCCGATAAACGCTACGCCGCGAGCTACAAAGAGCATGACAGCAATGCCTCTCAGGGGTCGCTCAGTTATGAGGTTACCGTAACGCTCCCTGAACCCGAGGACATCACAGTGCTTTCGGGGATGAGCGCGACCGTTCTGCTTGATTACGGCACATTGGCTGGAGAGAGCGCCCCGTCGTGGCTGATACCAACCGCGGCGCTTGTAACACCTGACGCAGAACCCGGCACTAGCGTGGTTTGGCGATACGTGGCTGCTGCCGATGGTGAGAATGGCGATAACACGGGCAGCGTCGAGCCGGTGGATGTCGAGCCGGGTAAGAAAATGAACGATGGCGTGCTTGTTCGGGGAGAGCTCAGCCCGGGCGACAGAATCGTGGTTGCCGGCGCTCACCGGATGAACAGGGATCGTTCGGTCCGTCCCTGGGAAAAAGAGGGCGGGCTCTGAGATGGTCGATTATTTTCTTGATCGGAAGTCCATCAGCTGGATGGTCACGCTGTTGCTTGGGGTTGGGGGCATGTTCGCGTTTCTGGGTCTTGGCCAGCTTGAATTCCCGGAGTTCACGTTACGTTCCGCCTTGGTGACCACCCAATATCCCGGAGCAACGCCTCTTGAAGTCGAGGAGGAGGTTACGCTGCCTCTGGAAAAAGCGATCCAGCAGATGCCGGGCATCGATGACATTACTTCGGTGAACTCGGACGGCTTGTCGCAGATTACTGTCCAACTCAAGAAGACGGTCAGAGAAGGGGAGTTAGACCAGTATTGGGATATCCTTCGGCGAAAGATTAATGATGCCCAGCCTGGTCTGCCACCAGGCGTGAACACGTCCATCGTGAACGATGACTTTGGCGATGTCTTCGGCCTGCTGCTCACGTTGCGTGGTGACGGCTACTCGCTGAAAGATCTTGGTGACCATGCGGATCTCATTCAGCGAGAACTGCGATTGTTGGAGGGCGTCGCAAAAGTCAGTATCGGTGGTCGTGTCGACGAGCAGATGATCGTGTCACTGGACCGTGACCGTATGCGTGCTCTTGGCATCTCGCCAGAATACCTGGCAAGCCTTCTGAATGCGCAGAATACGGTGGGCAACGCTGGCCACCTGCGCAGTGAAGGGCTGTCGTTATCCGTTCAGCCAACCGGTCAGCTTGATTCCGTTCAGGCACTTGAGCAACTGGCAGTTGGAAGCGCTGATTCGGGTATTATCCGGCTCAGCGATCTGGCCGAAGTTCGCAGGGTGACCAATGACTCACCCGCCTTGCTTTACCACTCTGACGGATTGCCTGCTTTGACCATCGGCGTGTCATTTGCAGAGGGCACCAACGTTGTTGATGTAGGTGAGAGTCTCAATGAGGCTTTGAAACGCCTGGAAAAACAGCAACCCATCGGCATGACACTGAACACAGTGTATAACCAGCCTGAAGTAGTCGAGGAGGCAGTATCTGCTTTTCTCATGAACCTTGCTCAGGCGGTGGGCATTGTCATTATTGTGCTTTTGCTGTTCATGGGGCTGCGAAGTGGCCTGCTCATGGGGCTGATCCTGCTGATTACCATCATGGGTACATTCGTGCTTATGGCAATACACGGTATTCAGCTCCAGAAGATTTCATTGGGTGCGCTGATCATTGCGCTGGGGATGCTGGTCGATAATGCCATCGTCGTCACCGAGGGCATGATGATTGGCCTTTCCAAGGGCAAGTCCAAAAGGCAGGCAGCCAAAGAAGTGGTCTCGCAGAACCGGTACCCGCTGCTCGGCGCTACCGTGATTGCCATTACGGCCTTTGCTCCTATCGGCCTTTCACCAGACACCACCGGAGAATTCATTGGCTCCCTGTTCTGGGTTCTGTGCTACTCGCTTTTCCTGAGCTGGCTGACGGCACTCACTCTGACCCCGTTTTTCTTTGATATGTTCTATCCCGACAAGCTCGAGAGTGTCGGGCAGTCATCCGATAACGACCCCTATAAGGGAATTGTTTTCGTCGTCTTCCGCCGCCTGCTGACCTACGCGATTCATTATCGCTTCGTGACATTAACACTTGCGATCGCGCTTCTGGCTGGGGTTCTATCGTTCTCGGGACAGGTTAAGAATGCTTTCTTCCCGAATGCCACAACGCCACTCTTCTTTGTTGACCTTTGGTTGCCCGAGGGCGCCGACATCTTGCAAACCGAAGAGACCGTAAAGCGGCTGGAATCGCGCGTGAATGACATGGACCAGGTCGTTCAGGTGACCAGTGTCACCGGTGGCGGAGCCCAGCGTTTTACGTTGACGTATTCACCGGAGCAGCGATACGCCAGTTTTGGCCAATTGATCGTAGAGACCCGGGATAAGGCGTCGAGAGAGGCCCGTATGGAGGAAGTCATTGAGCAACTGCGTACAGACTTCCCGAACGTGCATTACAAAGTGCAGGCTTTGCAGGTGGGGCCCTCAGCCAAAGCCAGTCTTGAAGCTCGTATCTTTGGAGAAGATCCCGAAGAACTCCGGAAAATCGGTGTGCGCGTGCAGGCAATTTTTGAAAATGAACCTCTGGCCGACAGCGTGCGCTTGTCCTGGGGTAATCGGGAAGCCGTGATCGTACCGGAGTTCCTCGAAGAACAGGCCCGGCGCCTTGGCGTATCTCGCGAATCACTGCACCAGGCGTTGTTGCTGAATAATCAGGGGCAGCAGGTTGGAGTGTACCGTGAGGGGAGCGACCTCATTCCGATCATTATGCGGTCAAGAGAGGAGCAGCGTTTTGACATCGAAAACCTTACCTCGATCAATGTCTGGAGTGAAGAGCAGGGCCGCTATGTCAGCGCGGGCAACGTCATCAATGCCATCAATACGGAACTGCGGGATCCGTTGATAAAACGCAGAAACAGGGAGCGGATGTTGGCGGTTTATGCCGAACCCATGCCTTTGTCGGGGGAGACGGCGGCGAGTGTGCTGGAGAGGATCCGCCCGCAGGTCGACGCGCTGGAGCTTCCCCACGGCTATTCGATTGAGTGGGGTGGAGAGTACGAGACCTCATCCGAAGCTCAGACTTCGCTTTTCTCCTCGCTGCCTCTTGGACTGCTGGGGATGTTCATTATTTCGATGCTGTTGTTCGGTAGCTTCCGACAGGCTCTGTCTATCTGGATGATTGTTCCTCTCATGATGATTGGAATCATTGGTGGACTGGTATTGCTCGGCGCGCCTTTTACATTCATGGCGCTGCTCGGGACTCTGAGTCTGATCGGTATGGTACTGAAGAATGCCATTGTGCTGGTTGAGGAGATCAATATTCAGTTAGAACAGCAGGATGATGCATTCACTGCGGTGGTTGAGGCCGCGGTAAGCCGGGTACGACCTGTGCTTATGGCGGCCGTAACCACCATGTTGGGAATGATTCCTCTGTTCAGCGATGCCTTCTTCGCGAGCATGGCGGTGGTTATCGTGTTCGGTTTGGGTGTTGCAACGGTATTGACGTTAGTGGTGCTGCCAGTGGTGTACTGCACGTTAATGAGAATTTCTTATCATCAATAACGCACCCGCTGTTTTTCAGGCGTCTTTTTTTCCTCCGGACAAGCGATCCGGAGGAAAAAAGCCTCCGGCAATCATTGCATTCATCAGTTCGCCTACTTTTGCACGCAGGTCATCCCTCAACAACCTCATTGCCGGCGTTATTGACTGTCGGGTAGGACAAATCAGCCACAGCTCGGATACCGGCGGCGCATAGTCCGGCATGATTGTGGTGACACGGCCTGCAAGCAGATCATCCGACATATCAAGACACGATTTTATCGCAAGACCGCGACCAGCGACGCACCACCGGCGAACCAGATCGCCATCGTTTGAGGCGCGATCGCCCGTCATTTTGACTCGATATTCCTCGTCTCCCCGTTTGAACGTCCAGAGGTCAAATGGGATGTCCTGCAACTGATAGAACAGTCCGTTGTGGTTCTCAAGGTCATCAGGATGAATGGGGCGACCATGACGCGAAAGGTAATCAGGAGATGCGCAAAGCAGGCGCGGCACATCGCAAATTTTGAAGCCATACAGGTTGGTGTCACTGGGCGCGCCGTAGCGAAGCGCCATGTCGACCGAATCCCGGTAAAAGTCCACGTTGGTGTCAGTAATCTGAACTCTGAGATTCAAACCTGGATGCGTTGCCATCAATTCGTCGATCCAGGGCACAACGCGGTAGCTGACCGAGCAATGACCACACCGGGTTGCGCAATAGGGCGTCACTGGGCGATGTGCCTGTTTCGCTAAGCGCTGTTTCCAGGTTGATGGATGGCAGCATGTCCTTGTAGGCAACGGACGTTCGAAAATCATTTGCCCTGATAGCCATATAGGCCGCTTTAAGGTCCGGGCGACGCTGCAATGTTTGCTCTGCAAGGTCGGACAGGGGTAAAAGAACCTGCGGATAGTCGGCGGAAATGACCGTGCTAGCCTGGCTTCGCCCGAGCAACAGGTTCAACGCCCTTTGCTGTTGCTGCAGGGATTCCTGAACTGCAATCAATGTCGCCCTGGCACTGGCCGCAGAGCTTTGGGCGCTGTCCAGATCTTCAAGGTCACCCAGTCCCGAGCGGTAACGCTGAAGAATCCACTGTTCGTTTTTTTCCAATAGCTCCGCGCGTTGCTTTTCGATGGCAACGGAGCGATTCAGATTCACCAGTTTCAACCAGCCCTGCATGACCTCGGCTGCGAGCGTATCCCGCGCAGCTTGGTAGAGAGCCAGCTGTTCAGCAACGTCACTGGCGGCAGCCGACGCCTCATCAGAAATCTTCGACCACAAATCCAGCTCCCAGCTGATGCTGACGGTGCCGGTGTAGGCAGTATCTAGACCGTCAGTGTTATTCGCGACGAATCCAGCCTCGACGTCGGGGAGTTGATCCGCCTGAGTCGCTCGGTATTGAGCACGGAGAATTTGGAGTGAAAGCCGTGTTTGCTGGAAATCAGGATTGGCCGCGCGCGCTTCGACAATAAGCGCGTCCAGGTCATGGCTGTTGACCAGCTCATTCAGGTAGGCTGTTTCGAGACCAACCTCCATCTCAAACTTGGAGACGACGTTCTGACGCTCGGAATCGGCCTGAGCGAGATAGTCCGTTCTCGTGGACAACGAACTGCAGCCTGCAATAACCAGGCAGCATAAAGCAGTCAGCACTACTTTCGAGCAGGGCAAGCGATACATAGGTAAAGTCCATTCGGGCGCGGTCAAATCTGCGGTAAACGACGGGATACAGACTATCTAGGAGGTGGTTAATGGAGGGTTAAGACCTTCATGGACCTGCCTATTATCTACGGCGACGACCAATGGATGCTCCATGAAGAACAGGGCCATGCGCGTGTCACGAAGACCAAAGAAGCATTCGAAGCAGCCGCCGCCCCGACGTGGCGGAAGAGTACAAGAACTACTGCGGTGAAGGACGCATAAAATGGCTTAAAAACGGCGAACCTGTCACTCCGCATGTTGCTGAGCGCCGCGAACAGGTAGAACAGGTTGGTGTTCTTCGACAGGCTGCGATCGCGGACTTTGGCATAACTTAACTGCCGCTTGATGGTGCGAAAGGGATGCTCCGAGTTCAAAAAGTCCGTCAACTGGACCAGAGTGTTCCAGTGCAATTCCACGAATCGGCCCGTTAGGCTGGCGCTATCTTCCAAGCTGAATGTTCGCTTTGCGACCAAGGCGACTCAAGGATCTCAGCTAAACAAAAGCGGACATTGGGGTGGAAGGTCCGCCGCCCACGCTTCCGTTTCACTTCCAATAGAAACTAACAACCAAGAGCAGCCACCGAATGTCGGTATTTTTTACACCCACCTATTTCTCTCTGGAATTAATCAATTCAATCTGAACAGCGGCCCATTGTTTCGACAACCGAATACTGGACATGTATGGCTCGCAACCAAGTTGGGCTGATGAATTAACAAACCATCTACTGATATCGACTGTGGCGACAGCATCAATATTACTCCCGCCCATGTCTTCTGGTCCATAGAGCGGTTTCATAATCCGACGTTGCGATGTAAAGTCGCTATTCAGAGCCTGAAATTATCAGCTTAAAAGCCGTCTGTGGAAGCGTGGTAGATTGGCCCTAAGTTTAAACATCGGGAGTCTTGACATTGAAGTACCAATCATCCCCATCGCACTGACCGATTGAAGATGTGAACGCTGGATAACCCGTCAAATATCCTATTTATAGAATTTCCGACGACTTGCGAACAGGCCGAGCAAACCAAGCCCAGTAAGCCCGATTGTTCCTGGCTCTGGCACAGAGACACTGTTTCCGGGTTTCCCAATTGCATCGTAATCAAGATCCAGGAATATGCTGAACTGATCAAAGTGACCACCAGTGACACTTAAATCATATCCCAAGTTACCGTCGGACATAAGATCATTTAGCGAAAACTCGGACAGTTCTAGATAATCAGAGGTATCGCCCCACTCGTTGCGATCATAAATACGAGTTCGGGTTGCTAAGCCTTCATATTCGGTTGAAACATAAACATCAGGATTGCTAGTCGTTCCGCTAGATTGCTGATCACCAAAGTCGGCAATGTAGGTGTCAGTTTCACCATCACCGACATAGTTGTCGTAGTAAGAGCCCGTTTCATATATCGGACTATAATAATAGCGAGTACTATAGCAGGTGCGACTATTCAGCCAACTACCACAGCTATAGGAGTAGGTATAAGATCTCTGTTGGTAACCAGAAACGTAACTATAGCTGCCAGCGTATTCTGATGAAGGCGCTGTTGCCGTTTCACTGGAATAACCGTAGAGTCGAATAGTCCCGGCATTGGCCGATACGTCAAAACCGCTTGAAGACTGCTCATCAAGAAAATTCGAAATATCAAATGCGCCCGAAATAGACTCACCCTCAGCGAGATAGCTGTCGATCGAACTTTCAAACGTAATCAAACCAGCACTAACGGGGCCGCTCAAAAAAGCAGAGGAGGACAGCCCTGCTGCCAGAAGGTTTTTTTGAATTTTATACATGGCTTCGCACCCCAAGATAAGGTATTTTTAGTTAGGTGAAGCAAAGCAATTCCCAGGCCAACTTAAGAATAAATTTAATTATCAATCAGTTTGGTGTCGGTTTTAACTATTCGGTCGTCAAAGTGATCTAAGTCTGTAAAATAATCTGACACATTTCTTGTCTCAGTTTATTTCAACTCATTCACGATGACTCTTTGAGTCAAGCGCTTCTCATGAAGTTCGCCCTGCTCGGGAGCTATTTTAATTTCTACGGAGTGCCAAACGTTGCCGGGCCAAATGACCAACCTGTTAAAACGGCCGTCGATTGTCGTCACCTTTTCCCAAGGCCCTGATGAATCGACAATATATTTGTCGGGACGTTTTTCCGCCCGATTATTTGTCACAGCTTCATAGTGCTCTTTTTCGCTTGGAGTCGTGACTTTCATGGAGCCGGTTTCCCGATTGCGAAAGAATACAGTTCCACCAAAATCTAAAGTGTTCAGGTAAATCACTCCAAGCATTGGCGTGGAATCAATGTGTGGTTGCCCCTGATTTTCCAATAGTGAGTTCTCGGCAGTCGTGATCACTGAGAAATCAGTATTTATTGAAGAGGGAGAGATATCACGACCGGTCGCTTGACTCAGCACACGTGCGATAAACAGGCAGAATTCGGAGATTCCAGGTATCGAATTCGGCAATGGCTGATGACGGCCAGGGTAGTATGCTTGGGATTCTGGGAAACTTTGGTTTAAGGCTTGAGCTTTTACATTTTGCGGGTCTGCAAAAATGTCATCAATCACCAGCAGTGGAACTTCGCGATTCCCCAGCCAAACTACTTTAGGGCGGGAGTTAAAATTTATTTTGAAAGAAGACATACTAACTCCTAAGATTAAGTGCGAAGCACCAAAATTCAGCTACAAAGATAGCAAACATCTCCTATGGTTGTAGCAGTAATGGGCCAAGCTCGTTATTAATAATGGACCTTCAGGAATTAATAATGAACCAGGACGAAAAAAAAATATTCGATGTTGTTATTGCTGGTGGTGGTAGCGCTGGCTGGATGGCCGCAGCGTTTCTGAGTGAAGTATTTAAGTTAGAAAATAGCCAAAAATATACAGTCACTCTAGTCGAGTCAGAGACGATTGCACCAATTGGAGTGGGAGAGGCAACTATACAGTCCATGCGTGGATTTCTTGCTGCTTGCGGTATTAACGAGGGCGAGTTTCTGGTGGCGACCGACGCGACCTTCAAGCATGGAATCCTTTTTAAAGAATGGCTTCATAAACAGGGTGAGGATGAACTGCCACACCAATATTTTCATCCTTTCGAAGGCCCCATGACCCTGGCGCCAGAACCTCTTGTGAGCCATTGGCTGAACGCAAAACTTAGTGGCCTTAACAGCGAAAGGTATGATCGCTGCTCCGGAGTTCAAGGGGCGCTTGCTGCCGCCGGTCGCTGCCCAAAAACTTGGCAAAGTTCCGCATATGAGGCGCCAATAAATTATGGTTATCACTTGGATGCTACGAAGTTCGCGACGTTTCTGAAAAAAATATCGCTTCAAAAAGGCGTGAAGCATCTCTTGGCGGACATTAATGGCGTACACCTGAGCGAGAAAGGAAACATCAGTCATCTCGATCTAAAAAGTGGACAACACCTTTATGGTGACCTGTTTCTGGATTGTACAGGTTTTTCCGGCTTGCTAATGAAATCTCTAGACAGCGAATTTATTGATTACTCGAAATATCTGTTTTGCGATCGCGCAGTCACTATCCGCTTGCCTCACAAGAGTTCGGACTACGAACCGCGCCCATACACAACAGCAACAGCTCGGGAGTCAGGGTGGACCTTCGAAATTGATCTTCAGGGAAGAACAGGTTTCGGCTATATCTATTCGAGCAAACATTGTGATTCGGCAACGGCTGAAGAAGCACTGAGGCGATTTTATCCGAATATCGTTCCAGAGCAGAAAGCCAACCATTTGAAGATGAACGTTGGCCGACTGAAAAAGAGTTGGAATAGGAACTGCGTTGCAGTCGGTCTTTCTTCCGGGTTCTTGGAGCCACTTGAGTCGACCGGGCTTTATTTCGTAGAAATGGAATTAAGACTTTTAGTCGACTATTGGGACCCCCTTTCAAAAAGCACCGCTTGCCAAGAGCAGTTCAATGACGCATTCAACTCTAAATTTGATGAAGCGATGGAGTTTATCGTTCTACATTATGTGCTCACAAAACGAGAGGACAGCTCGTTTTGGCGTGATGTCCAGTCACAAACTGCGGAACTACCTGCACTGAAACACAAATTGGCCATGTGGGAGCACAAACCGCCAACTGACGGTGACTTCAAAAATGAAACCGTTCTCTTTCGAGCACCAAACTACTCAACGGTGCTTTATGGGATGGATTGGCTTCCAGAAGAAACGCCAGTGAGTATCTCGCACATCCCTCCCCAGGAAAGCCTCGAACACTTCGTTAAGCTCCGGAAACTCCAAAAAATGGCGATCGAAGGCTCACCGACGCACTCGGAGTATCTCAAAAAATACACAGCTTCATTCAGGTAGATCAAATAGTGCCTCAGCTATCGAGCATCGAAAACTGCCTGAGTTGGGTGACCCTACACCAGGGCATCCTCTGAACTCATCTAAACAAAAGCGGACATTCGAAAATTGTCTGAATGACCACAAAACGGACCCTTTCGCTGCGCAAATTACCTCCTACGCGATTACGAAAGACAGCTTAATTCTCTACTCTATAGGGCGAGTAAGAATGGGGATGACCTGGGGAAGCGCAGAGGTATACGATGAAAAACAAACTATTGAAATCGTTCCTTATATCAACCTTGATTATTTCTGGCTGCTCTTCAACTGGCACCAGCCAAGGTTTGCAAACCAATTCGACCCAGACCGAACTCGAAACTGAAGAACTGGTAAGTATCGAGAACGAGCTTCAGGGGCTAAAGAATCGAATCTCGAAACTAGAAGCAAGATTATCTTTGATTAAGGGTACAGGTGATCCTGTCACAATCAATGACGGATGGAAGAGAGTAGAAAGTTGGAGAAAACTGGAAGCGGAAATGGACTATGAATCGGTCGAGAGAATACTCGGACCGGCTCATAGAATTGACGGAGGCATCGTTGCAAATTGGTATTACGAAAATGGCGGTCGAGTTACCTTTTATAGAGGTTCGGTTCAAAGCTGGGAAGAGCCAGATTAGCAACACATAACAATCAGATGCTGTCCGCCAAAATTGCCGTGCTTGCTCTCAATTTTGCGGCTGATGAGAGGCTTTATATGTCTATATTTAGTCGAGGATACTAATGCGTATGGAAGGTTCAGATCTCAACTTCACAATCCTATTCCTCATTGTAACTATTGGCTGGTTGCTGCCGATAATAATTATTCTGAGGTCGAGTAAGACGACCGGTGGCGAAAAGCTGGCCTGGGTTCTGCTCATAATTTTTGTATCGTGGCTTGCATGGATATTTTATTGGTTGCTTGCGCCAATTAAGAAAAGTTGAACGAAAACTGGCAATGAAGGGTAGTCCAAATGATCCATCGCGATTAAGTAGCAACTGCACGTGTAACCAATTGGGGCAATACGCTCGCTGCACGTGCCGGACGCAGCTTACACTGCATCGCTGCCCAAGGCGTTATCCCAAGATCTGAATGTTCGCTTTACGACCGCCACACCTAGCCCGCTTTTATCAGTCAATGAGCGTAACTCGCAATTTAAGAAGCTGACCTGTAGCTTCCGCTCTAATTCTCAGGAGACTTCGTCAAATGGATTACAGTCCGCTGATCGGCCAGGTAATGAATATTTGGTGGCTTTTGCCCATCGTAATTTTAGGTGCGTTGTTAAAGTCCTCTTGGTTCAAGGGAAAGCTCGGCGAAGCTCTTGTCAAAAGTGCGGTTTGGTATCGGTTGCCAAAGGAAACCTATACGCCCTTCCATGACGTCACTTTGCTTACTGCGGATGGCACAACCCAAATCGATCATGTTTTCGTGTCTGCCTTCGGCGTCTTTGTGGTCGAAACGAAACACATGAAAGGGTGGATTTTCGGTTCAGAATGGCAGGCTAAGTGGACTCAAAAGATCTTCAAAAAAACGTTCCAATTCCAAAATCCACTCCGTCAAAACTATAAGCACGCGAAGACGATCGAACAACTTCTTGAAGCTCCTGAAGGAAGCGTAAAGTCACTTATCGTTTTCACTGGTGACAGCACTTTTAAGACAGAAATGCCTGCGAATGTGACGCATGCTGGTGGCTTCATCAGGTATATCGAGTCTTTCTCGGAACCTGTTCTGCAAAAGGATCAGGTCGAAGATGCGGTGGACAGGATCCGATCAGGAAGATTGGAGAGAGGATTCAAAACCAACCGTGAACATGTCAGGCATCTTAGAAAACGTGTAAATCCAGAATCTGAGAGAGCTTGTCCAAAATGTGGTAATCAAATGGTTATTCGGACGGTTAAGAAGGGCGAGAGAGCTGGTCAGTTGATTTTAATAATTAATATAATTTCAATTATGGAATATTAGCCGAGGAGTTTGGTTATGACTTCGAAACGTCAAATGCTGGGTGAGCTGCTAAAAGAAGGTAATACTATTGAGCGGGGAAAATTTAGTGGTCAGTTAGATCGACTTTATAAGCAACACAATGATGTTAGAGTAAGTCGCTATGGTTTTTGCAGCGAAGACGCCCTCGGAAAGTATTGTCAGGTCAGCAACGCCGTTGAGAGCAATGGCTCAGCGTCGTGAGACTCGTATGTATTTCGGACACTCACAGATTGCATGACCATATTCCGGAGCTCCCAGACGGCGATGTACTACACACGCAGGCGATCTGACCGGCAGTGGGAGTATCCCAAAAGGCCTCGAGGCGATCGAGTGGCTTTGATACCTTCCTCACAGCTTCAAGCTCTTGATCGCCGGCAACCGTGACTTTTGTTTCGAGGATTAGGGGCCGTAGATCCGCGAACAATGCGAGAAATGCTGCGTCATCTTCCTAGAAGACTAGTCAGTGGTGATCAATGGCGTTAAGTTCCATGGTAGCCCATGGAATCCTTATCTGTGTCGATAAAATTTACACCATGATTCCTCCCATAATTACACTTTGATTTTAATTTACTGATGAAACTGAAAGTTTAACTATTAAGGCCCCACTATTGCATAGAATTGACGATATTAAGACTTTATAGGGTTTTCGGTATTCCGATTAAAGAGAACGGTCGTGCATTTTTTTGGGCAAGAAAACCGGAAGGATGATAACGCGGAAAAATAAGTCGTTGGTTTAGGGAAGAATTACGATGAAGATAATTCGAGTTTTTGTTCTTACGGGGATTATACCGATTTGGAGCGTACCTCTAGTAGTAGCGCAAGATGCGATTGTCACTGATCCTTGCCCATTTCCAGAAACTGAGAATCTTGAGCAAATAACCGAACGGTTGAGTTGTATAGAGGATCGATTCGAAGAGCTGAGAGAAACGCAAAACCTACTTTTGCGAACACAGCAGAGCCTTTACAAACAGCTTAAAGAGACAGCAGGAAAGATGGATGCAGCTATCAACCCCCCTCCGAAGGAACCTGAGAGACATCCGCCGGTAAAGCTCGCAGTTACTCATGGATACTGGTCCGGCGGTGCGCATAAGAGAGTGTTCAATTGTGTCCCAGCCCTAGGAAACAAGCAGGGTAAAACACTAGTTGGCGCTAAATTGTCCGCGGAGGTTCGCCTGAATGCGGGCAACTACGGCGTATATAACACTAACCACAGGGGATGCTCACCGGCTCCTTTCTGCGACAGTGCTGGAGAGTTTTGTAATGTGCAATCGCGCGCGGCCGGTTGCTACGTGAGTACTGCTTGGTATAACTGGTATACGGAGAGGCAAAAGCGGCTAAGTCTGCCCATCAGCCAGTCAGAGATTTGCGCTGGATGAGTTCACCATTGAGCATGAGCCTCCTTGGTAGGAGCCTATTCCGGTTTATTGCGGCAGCCATATTTATTGTGGTGTCGGTCTCTGCGCATACCGATGATAACGTTGGCCTGTCTGATAGGGACGTTGGAATTGCCCGTGTTGCCGCAAAGTATGGACCGCATGTCATCAGGCAGTTGCGCACCAGTACTGACTTCTCTGTGCCGCAATCCACCCTGTCTGCCGATACACGAAGTGCCGCCGTTGAGCAAACCTATCTAAAGTACGTTCAGATGCGCACCAAATATGCCAGCGCAAAGAACGCTGGAGAATGGCTTTCACTCGGTGTGGGCGGAAGCATGGCCCTTGTCGCAACTGTAGCCGGTCCCCAAGCAACAGTTACGATTCCTGCTCTCCTTGTCGGAGCGGCCATTACTACTGTGATTGATATCGGTAACGAAGATCTCGAGTCAGCAAGTCAAACGCAGCTTAGGCAGCTACTGAAGTCGAAAGAAGAAGAGATTCTGGTGGATCTTGGGCTCTCGTTTGAACAATTACAGGCCAATCCGGAACGTGCGCAAAAAGCATTCTCCGAAGGTGTAGAGATCTTCCAAGATTTGCGTGAACGTGCAGGCGGAGATGAAGCTGTTTGGAAGCAAAGCCAGGATCTCATCGTTCAAACGCTTGTTAACACCGACCGTGCTCAGTGGGATCTCATTGAGGTAAATGAAGAGAACATTGGGCTTGTAGCGGATTTTGTCGTAGATCTCGCAGTAGAGTTGGAAGACTTTAAAGTCGAAGTGAGCGAGCGCCTCGATAAGTTGAACGCCGCGTATAACAATCTCTCGGGTAAAGTGGCCGACCTTGAGGTTGCAGTCGTCGATCTGGATGAACGTGTGGTCAATCTCGAGAATAATCAAGCTGTAATTTCAGACTTCATCTTTGACGAGATGCCGCCCTCCCAGAAAGTTCGTGCTCTTCGCGACCGTGGTTTTTTGGCAAACCGCTTTGCTTGTGAGGAAGGTGAAAGAACCTGTGAAGGTTCAGAATTACGTGATTCGATGATTGCGCGGTTTGAAAAGGAAGCGGATCTTCAAGAAATGCTAAGCGACGCTGCCGCGGCTGCTGGGGCCCTAATGACTGTTGGGAAGATCGCCAACGACTTGGGTATAGCTTCCCCTGAGTTGAACGATGCAGTAGAAATTGGCAATGCTGCATTTGGTGCTTTTTCCGGATTTATGACGGGTAACTACCTTGGGGCGATTTCCTCCATCACAGGAGTGTTCTCTAGACCTACTGACCCGGATGCCGAACGATTCAAGATATTAATGAAATACCTCCAAGGGCAGTTCGAACAGATTAATGCGAAGCTTGATGCAGTCCTCGAAAATCAAGAAAAAATAATGAATGCGGTTCGACAAGTTTCAGAGCAAATGCGGGAAGGCTTTCTCCGGATCGAACGGCAGCTCGTAAACATGGAATTTGAGCAGCGGAGAATAAGCCGTGGCGTCCGTGAATTGATATGGACTGATTGGAGAAATTGTTATCTTGTGTTTGACAGATCGGTACGTGGAATAGGCGCCCTGGGGGCATACGTTGATCCGAGCACTTTTTACTTTGCCAATGAAGACGCGCTCTTTGCAATTATCAAGAACTCTGGAGACCCAGCACGTGATTGTCTGGTAACTATGCAGGCGGATATGGGGAGCCTCAGTGCGACACAGCGATTCGGAAATTTTGTGGATTTACAATGGGTAATCGACGAGCGATTGACAGCAGAGATGGCACTGCCAAGTGGCGATGCTGAGGAGTGGAGAGGTCTTCTCTTGCGGTTTCAGCAAGACGTCTTTCGGCCGACAAGAACTTATTTCGACCGATACGTACAGCAAAAAAGTGGCTTGGGCTATGCTGATGCGTTTGCGATGCTTTCTCGACCAATGGCAACAACCGATGACTGGAGACGCGGCGTCGACTTCGTTGTAGAGAATCCGTTTCATTGCGACCAGCGAACGGGCCCTAACGTTCGGCTTAAGCTTTTGCTTTGCCCACATGGCGGTGCTTCGGCTGATTTTAAGGCCGCACGTCTGCTCGATAGCCCGGTTTTGGCGGACATAGTGAATGACATCGCCGATTGGGTTTTAGTGATGGCGCAACTGGCGGATGTTCGAGATCAACAGGCCGGAGCATGGGTGCGCTATGAAGAACTCCTCTCAAGTGCTGAGGCCGGAGAATTGGGAGAAGGAAGCAGCACTGGTGAACTGATGGTTGAGGCGGCTATCTCTGTCGTAGATTTTGCAATCGCCTCTTACGCCATGGTGTACGGCCCGGATGTGGCTTCGCTGCTGCTTGAGGACTTTGAATCGGGCGGCGAAGCAGCGAATAGGGCTCTAGACCTTGCGAGCGCGAATCCGTTCCTTGGCCAGAATCTAATGCAGCTTTTTCTGGAAAAGCGCTACTCCATCGCTTTTCCAGAAGAAGGCCGCTTGCGCCCGTCAAAAACGGCTTATCGAGCAGCCTATAAGTTGGCGTCTGAAGAACAACCTGCCCGCTTCTTGCTTTTAAAGGGGCTTTTCGGAACTGATTTGAAGTTTGCTCCTGGTGAGAGTGGCGGACCCGCCCTCGCTCTTTCATCCGGTGACAGGGAGGTGCTGCTCCCACTTCCTGCCCCAGGTGAGATGGTATCAGGTCGTCTCAGTTGGCCTGCTAGGTACTATGAACTTCTAGCGACTCGCGAGCAGCTGGCTGATCGATTGATTGGATACAAATTGCTCGATGAATTCGATCAGGAGGTGCAGCTTTACATGACGCGTTTAATAACACGTCCGGACGCTTAGCGGGAGAAACCAGCAAGCAAAGTAAGCGTCCGGGCATCACACTTGTCAGTGATAGTCCCCTTCCAGTTGTTGTAAATGTTCGCTTTGCGACCGTCCCGCATCCTCGGCGACACCTAAACAAAAGCGAACGTTCGCAGCATCCCAAATTTCTGGATTTGATTCCCCCGAGTTGCCCAAGAAACGCCCCTGCATCCCCCCCCATTCCAGAGGTGGCGGCCATTGAAGTTTTCTAAGCGGTAACTGCAAAACTCAATCTGGCCATTTGGGATGCAAGCTATCAATGACGTAGTTGTGACTGTGGACACTGGAGTTGGAATCACTTGCGATATGAGGATGGTCACTTGGAAGATCGTCGTGGTGGTGCGAGCGTTCTGACGGATCAACAGATGGCCATAACTTCACGGCAAGGATCAGCCCGCCGAGAGCAAGCCCCAGAAGGATCAATAGAGTGATGGTCATTCCCGCAGTAGACCCGAGCCAGCCAGCTAATGGATACGCGACCAGCCATCCGGCATGGGATAAAGAGAACTGGGCTGCGAACAGAGCTGGCCTGTCTTCGGCATGCGACGATCGTGTAAGGACCCTGCCGATGGGCGTTTGAACGGTGGAAAAACCAACGCCTAACCATGCCCACACGGGTAATAGCCATTCCAGAGATTCCACCGGTAGCGCGAGAACCAAGCCGAACACAAGAATCCCGCCTCCCGTGAGCATAACTTGCCGGTCCTGCCAGCGCTTCAGTAGAGCTGGTAACGCCAATGCTGCCAACATAGAACCGCCACCAAACGCGGCAAAAGCCATAGCCGTATGCTGGTCGGTAAGGCCGAATTGTCCCTGCACCAGCACAACCGTATTCACGATCACCATGGCTCCCGCAAGACTGACAACCAGGTTCAGCGACATTACCCCGCGCAGGCGAGGAGTTGCCATGAAAATTCTGAATCCGGCCCTTGCGCGATCATAAACGCCGCGACGTTTTTCCGATTTGGCCCCGGAGGGCAAAGCAACGGACACCACGAGCAAGGCTGATGCGATAAAGCCAATTACCGTGCCCGAAAACAATGCCTGCCAGCTGGTGGCAAGCAGAATCAACGCTGCGAGCGCAGGGCTGATGAGGTTTTCCAGATCGTAAGCCAATCGGGAAAGCGACAGCGCCTTGGTGTAATCGTCTTCGTCTGGGAGAGTCTCCGGAATCGTAGACTGGAAGGTTGGTGTAAAGGCCGCCGATGCGGACTGAAGGACCGCGATTAGCACGTACACTTCCCACACTTCGGTGACGAAAGGCAAAGCCAGCGCTGTCGTCGCTCGAATCACATCCAGAGAGACCAGCAGAGCACGACGGGGTATGTTCTCCGCCAGAGCTGATGCCAGGGGAGCTATCAAGACATAAGCGACCATCTTGATAGCCATGGCGGTGCCAAGGACCTGTCCGGCCTCGTCTCCGGCCAGGTCAAACGCCAGAAGGCTAAGGGCAACCGTTGCCAGGCCAGTTCCCAGCAGGGCGACGACCTGGGCTAAAAACAGGTGACGGTAGGTGCGGTTCTTCAGAATCTCAAACATGGTTTTCCTGGCTAAAGACCCGCAACCAAGCGGTCAGCGGGCCTTTGTTCTATCTCCAGCTTTACATCTTGCCCGAGTGGTTGGCACCGATCGGGTTACCATACTCATCCATGAAGACAAACAGGTTTGCCTTGTCTTCATTGGCAGCGTCCGGATTCGAAAATTGGACTACCCATAGTTTACCGGCTGACGTAGACCGCTGTTCTGCCGTGCCTTCGGAAACCTTCGTCCAGGTAGACGCAACCTGCTCGGAGTCAACGAGTTGCTTTTTAACGGCAGCGGCTCGCTCAGTCGCTTGTGCTTTCGACACAGGCTCAGAAACGCCATGGCTATGGCCTGCTCCTGCGAAAGCATGGCCTGAAACGGACAAAGCAATAACAGCTGCAAATACGTGGATCATATTTTTCATGAGATAACTCCTAAGTGAGAATGATTGAATTACTTCTTGACGATGTCGTTGTAAAACCCGCTGGTGTTAAGAACAACGGTGACCGCGCCTTCTCCGCGGTTTTCCCAGTACCATCCGTGGGTGCCGTCAAACGGTGCCTCAAATGCGCCGCTGGCAGAAGGCTGGTCGCGCCCCTGCCAGTAGCTGGTGAAATTGTCGCCGTCATTGAACCGTTCACCGTGCATGTCGAAGTTCACCGGACCTCCCTCCGTGGTCCAGTTAAAGACCATTCGATCGCCCTCAGCCATTGTGGCTTTGACTTCCAGACCCTCGTTGGGTCCCAAGGTTACGGTCGTGGAATCCGAACTCAATCCTTCTGACGTTTTCCAGACCGGACCAGCCGGCAATGCCAGCAGGTTACCCGACGAGGCTGGTGATGCCTCAGGTTGCGCGGACTCTGCGGCGTTGGCCTGACTGAGAACAGTAAGGCCCATCATCTTGCCGAGTCCCGTGGGATCGATGCCATATTCGGCCGGGAGGATGGTTGTGACCAGAACCACGCCGCCGATGACGGCAGCCACTCCGGTCGCCTTGAACAGGCTTTTCGAGGAGGGAAGTCCCTCACGACTCATATTGGAAATGTCTTGCATGGTCTAACTCCTCAGGAAACGGTGTATAGGCCGGTCAACTGATAACCCATCAGCATAAAACCGGCGCTCATCAACAGAACGTTGGCTGCAAGTGCCTGCCGGGGAAAAACATCCGTCCTGCGCCAGAAGTTCATTGCAATCAGGATGAGACCCAGCGCCATCAACTGACCAATTTCAACTCCCACATTAAACGCCAGAATGTTCGCCACCAGGCCATCCTCTGCAAGCGTGAAATCCTGAAGCTTAGTGGCAAGGCCGAACCCATGGAAAAATCCGAAAATCAGAACAGCAGCCTTGGTATTGGGCTGAAATCCAAACCAACGGCGAAACGCACCAAGGTTATCCAGAGCCTTGTAGACCACGGAAAAGCCGATGATGGCATCCACCATATAAGCATTGACGTTGGTCTCACTGAGCACGCCGTAAAGAAGCGTGACACTGTGTCCAACCGCAAAAAGCGTGACGTAGATACCGACGTCTTTCATGCGGTAAAGAAAGAAGATGACACCTGCCAGGAACAGCAGGTGGTCATAACCGGTGACCATGTGTTTGGCCCCCAGATAGATAAAGGGCAGCAATTGTGCCCCACTGGCCTGCTCTATGAACGTGGCGTCGCCTTCTTCAACACCATGAGCAAACAGCAGGGGAGAGAACATCAAGCACACGAGCGCTGTCATAAAAAGGGACAGCCATCGCACGCCTAAACCTGCGCCTGAGGGGCTCAGAAACGGAATGGGATTCATTCGGTGATCTCCGAAATATCAACTGAAATGTAAAGAAAGACGCAAACGCGCCAATGCTCAGTCAGTTGTTCAGGCTTTCGGAGGCCTATATAGTGCATACGTCTGCTCCGGCAGAGGAGCAGGCACTTTCTCTAGTTTTGGCTTATCTTGCCGAAGTGAGGACGGGACAGCCGCCAGATTGATAGGCAAGTGCTTTTCAACGGCGCCAAGCGCGTGAAGCAGCAGATGGTCTTGGTCCGATATTTCGGGAGTGGAAACATGGAGATGATTGAGAGAAGACGGGTGGCTATGACCGTGACTCGCAACAAATTCTTTAAGGGAAAGGCTCTTTGAAGACTCGTGCGCGCTTTGATCGGAAGCCCAGACGACACGAAAGGTCATCAGTAGTGCCAGTGCGATCACTACCAGAATAGTGTTGCCGGTTGAAAACTGGACCGTATTCGGACCCACGCCGTTCCTCGTTAACATCAACAGGTGCTTGGCACATTATCTAAGTCCAGTCTGCTTTGCAAAGCGGCATTTGGAACCTGTATTAAAAGTAACTTTGCTCGGGTTCCGTTTACATTTTATTTAAGCCCTTTTGCTTGATCCTTTGCATGATAATAACCGAAGCGGCCCTTTTCTTTTACCACTTCAAAATTTTTCGAGGCGCTCTCAAACACACCGCCGTCCTGAAACACGTTCTCTGGCATCACTCGGCGTGTCATCCGCCGGGGGTAACTCCCAAGCGTGTTCCGAACGGGGTGGAAGGCTAGGAAAGCGGTGGCAATAAGGTGCGTCTGAACGTTCGCTTTGCGACCGAGGCGACCCATCTACCTCAGCCAAATAAAAGCGGACGTTCGAGTCAGGGGTTTGCTCCGAAGCCTTCAAGCCTGAAGCGGACCCGATCCGTTGGACAATAAGCTGGTTTAGGGTCGAGGAATCCTCGGATATATCGCCTCAATTTGAATGCTTATCTGTCCACGCTGGTAGCCCCTTAATCTGAACTCGCAAACGCAGTGAGACTGTCTTAGTTCATTTCGCGTGAATTTTGGCTGAAAACACCTCAACCAAATAATCAATCATTGCCCGTACTTTAAGGGGTAATCGCCGATCAGGCGAGAACAGCACGCATAGCCCGCCTGGCTCCAAAGGAGGGTGGTCCAGGCTCAAGGATTTCAGTTCGCCGTTGGCCAGGGCATCTGCCACGATGAACTCGGGTTGATAGATAACGCCCTGGCCCCGAATGGCGGCCGCCATCAAGGCATCGCCATTGTCGGCTCTGAGGTTACCCTTTACTGGAACCTCTATTTCGCCATGGTGACCAAACGCCCAAAAACCCTTGCTCTGGAACGGAGACAGGGTATAACTCAGGCAGTTATGACTGGATAAATCAAACACGCGTTGAGGTGTGCCGTGCTGCGCGAGGTAATCCGGTGAGGCACAGACTTTCATGGGAGTATCTCCCAGGCGCCGCGCCCTGAGATCGCTGTCCGCCAGATAGCCCACGCGGAAAATCAGGTCCCAGGTACCATCAAATAGATTCTGCCGCGAATCACTCAGTCCCAGCTCAACGTCCACCATCGGGTACCGCTCGGTAAACCCGGGGATCATTGGAGCAATGAACCGAAGCCCGAAGGATAGCGGAACATTCACCCGCAAACGCCCCTTTGCTTCTTGCCGCTGGGCGGAAATGTCAGATTCCACCTTGTCCAGATCCTGAAGAATGCGCTGGCATCCTTCCAGATATTCTCTGCCAGGATCGGTCAGGGACAGTCCTCTGGTTGTACGATGGAGCAGCTTGACTCCAAGTCTCGCTTCAAGGGCATCGACATGTTTGGTCGCCATAGCCGGAGACATGCCGAGCGTCCGTCCCGCAGCCGACAAACTCTCGCGAGAGGCCGCCTGGACGAAAACGCGCATACTGGTATACCTGTCCAATGTTTACTTCCTACTCTCAGTTAAAGCTCTCCTGCGATTATAGCCGGTTCTAAGTTAATGAGGTGGGAGCTATAGTTTTGCTCCTTAAATGACTCACCACTTTTCCGGGATGAAAAAGATCCATGATTCAAGACAGCAAAACTCGATACGGAACCATTAGCAGATTTCTGCACTGGTCTATGGCGTTACTCGTGGTCTGGCAAGTTCTAAAGTTTGGGGATCGCATTTCTGATGGCGAGCACTGGATTGGGCAAACGCTGGTTCCGTGGCACATATCGATCGGAACTTTGCTATTGGTGCTCATTGTCGTGCGCCTGTTCTGGGCGGTTCGTCAGAGCGCTCGGAGACCCAAACCAAACGCATCTATGGCAATGCTGGTCAAGGCGGGCCATGGATTGTTGTATCTGGCCCTTTTGCTGATGCCTGTTACCGGCATGTTGGTGATGCTCGGTGGAGGCTATGGAGTGACAGCCTTTGGCATCGAGGTTTTCCCCAAAGGTGATGGACTGGACTGGGCGAAAGCCCTTGGACGGTTGCACTCTCCTTTGGCCTGGGTTCTTTCAGTGCTGGTTGTAGGCCACGTTGTCATGGCACTGGGTCATCACTTTTTGAAGGGCGACGATACCCTGAAGCGCATGATGTGACCTGCGCCAATGCCAACCTCAAGAGGCATACATATTAGTTGGAGTCTTGGAGAAATATTTTATGTGGGACGAGCGCTTTCGGCAGAGCGAAAATATAATCCTGTGAGCGGCCAATGGGAGTTCGATGCCGGAAGCTGTTAACGGAGTTCTAATTCATTATTTGTGCAAGATTAAAAAGGGCCCGTTAAAGGGCCCTTTTCGATTTTAAGCGACACGAGCATATGTAAACATACCTGTTTTAGTTGCACTGCTGCTTTGAGTTTTCCCTACCTTTGGCGTTTTGTCAGATATCCCCACAACGTCAGGTCTTACAGTGAATCGGGAGGAGTAACGGGGACACGCGGCCCGGACAAAAGGACCGCTTTGAGAAGAAAGCGCAGGCATTACGCCTTAATCTGAATGCTCGCTTTGCGACCAGTGCATCCCCTGAACTCAGCTAAACAAAAGCGAACATTCGCCGCATCCCCAATTCCAGGCTTTACGCCCCTTAAACGGGTAAGCAATGCCCCATCAAGAACTTGGCAAACGATCAAAAGGGCTGACGGTTCCAGCACGTCGATCGCCAATGACATGCGTGTAGATTTCTGTCGTTCGAATGTCGCTATGCCCAAGAATTTCCTGAACCGTCCTGATATCGCTCCCCGATCTCAATAACTCTGTCGCAAAGGCATGCCGAAAGGTATGAGCCGTCACACGCTTGGTGATTCCCGTGGCCAGAACGGCCTGCCTCAATCGCCGCGAGTACGATGAATGATGAAGATGGTGGCGGCACACATAACCAGCGATGGGATGAACGCATCTTGTTACGGATGGGAACAGGTACTGCCAACCAAAGTCCTT
>NZ_FONF01000044.1:0-10273 GCF_900112835.1 Marinobacter sp. DSM 26671
AGCGGGTCAGCCAACTGGCCAAGTACGACCTGCTGGTCATCGATGAACTGGGTTACCTGCCCATGACGCGGCAGGCCCGGTACAACCTGTTCCAGCTGATCAACAGCCTGTACGAATACCGGTCCATCATCCTCACCACCAACAAGGACTTCACCAGTTGGGGCGAGTTCTTCCACGACGACAACGTGGCGGTGCCGATCATTGATCGGGTCATCCACCATTCACACATCTTTATGCTGGGAGGAGAAAGCTATCGGCTGAAGCAGAAAACGACAGGCTAGACTATGAAAGGTGGGTCAATTTTATTGGCCAAAGGTGGGTCAAAATAAATGGCCATTGACACGTGTACAAAAATTGAACTTCGGCAGTGGGCAATCTATGGATCTTACGTATGCCTTTCCTGAGCCAACAATAAATGCGGCGAACGTACAAGGCCACATATCTTGCAAACCTTAAGGCAAAACCGGGATAGACCTATTTTGGATGGGGCCTAAGGGCATAGAATTGGCGAATGGTATCTACTGGGTGCGGATGTGCACCCAGATAACAACCGCGGCGACAGGCCCTCACTATGAATGTGGATAAAGCAAAAAAGCGTATTGCGAAGCAGGTTAAGAAGGGCTTTCACGGCTATCCGTTGGTTTCGCTGGAGTACTTTGGTAAAGCGAACTCTGGCAAAACGCCCGATTCAGCCAGCGAGGTTGTGATTTCTTATACCAAGGAAGAGGGCGCGGAGCCCCAGAAGCAAACGTTCGCAAGTGGCGGTGATGCCAGGGAAGATGAAACCATTCAGTCCACACTCCTCAAAATCATTGAGCGCGCGGATGCTAAAACGGTGACTGAGGTCGACGGCGTTTCTGATCTCCCTTCTTGAACGTCGCTATTACGTCAATCTTGACGCTATTTCCCACCTGTATGTCGGAAAAGCCTAAAAGCAGGCTGGTTCGCCAGCGCCGGCGAAACCAGCCAATTCATACTTAAGGTCATTGAGCACTGAAGGGAACACAGGTCAATGGCTGGTAGACAGCTTTGGCAGCTTCACGTGGAAAAAGGATTTGATGTTGGCTTTCAGTGACGCCGCCATCTGCGCGATGTGCTCACTACGCTGTTGCTTTGCAAGCTGGGTGTAGTAATCAATGTCGATGGTGCCGTCTTCGTTCAGTTTCGGAGCTTGGTAACTCATGATGCTGTGTCCTCGTTTGATAAGTGAGTCATTTCGATAGGGAGCATATTAATGAGTTTGAGGCTGTTGAAAAAGCGATCCTTTCTCATCAGAATGATGAATTAATCTCACCAGTCGAGCGAAGTTATGCGCCACCTGCCACCCCTGAATGCGCTTCGGGTATTTGAATCAGCCGCGAGACATCACAGCTTTGCCGCAGCTGGCAAGGAACTTTTCGTGACATCGTCCGCGGTCAGTCATCAGGTGAAGACACTTGAAGAATATTTGGGGCTTTCACTATTTGACCGCAGCAGGCGAACGGTGACTTTGACTCCTGAAGGCGAGCAATACCTGACATCTGTCAGGCACGCGTTCGACGAGATTGAAATGGCCACCCAACGCCTGACGGAGAACCAGGAATCCAACGTGGTCAAGATCAGCGTTGCCCCCAACTTCCTCACCCGCTGGCTGATGCCACGCATGGCCCGATTCCAAGCCTTGTACCCGGATATTGAACTGGAAATTAACGCCTCCATGGGGCTGCTGGATTTCGACCGTACCAGTACCGACATGGCGGTCTATTTCGGGAGTGGTGAATGGGACGACATCGAAGTGCATTTTCTGCGCAGAGTAATGCTGGTGCCGGTGTGTAGCCCGCAGCTATTGGAAGGTGAGTTACCGCTCGAAAAGCCTGAAGACCTGGCTAAACACACTCTGATCTATGTCAGCAAACGGAAGTGGGAGTGGGAGAACTGGCTGCAACAGTCGGGCGTTGATTTTATATCCGCCCGGGGCAGCCTGCAGATGTCCAGCGGGCAACTGGCCACGGCGGCGGCCCAGGAGGGCCTGGGAGTTGCGCTGGCTGATAGCACCCTGACGTCCCGTGAGATTAAATCGGGTAAGTTGGTGGTGCCGTTCGACATCCAGCTCGATACGAATCGGGCCTTCTATCTGGTCTACCGCAAACAACGTCCGCTGACCGTCGGGATGAAAGCCTTCAAGGAATGGCTGATGAGCGAGATGTAGGAAACCCGGACCGGGACAGATTTATTTGCTAAGAGCGTTCGACATAACCATGCATAGCAGCAGCCTGCGAGGCAGCGATTTCAAAATCACCCAGCATGGCGAGGCCATTCCGCACGCGGACTTGTTCTCGTCGTTTCAGGATACGGATCGCCTTGGCATCGTTGTCCCTCGTCGGTTAGAGGGCATTGGTGCAATGACCCTCATCATGGCCTACGTTACCGCGTTCTATGACCGCTATCGCGAGGGCGGGCCAGAGTTTTATGCCTACCCTGATTTCTTTACGTTTCAGCGAGAGGCGCCCTGTGCCGACTATGGCATGTTCGACATCTGGCCCAACCACAAGAACGTCCACGTTCCAAACGATGCGCAGAAGACCGCCGAGGCCATTACCGGGCGGGGCGTGAACGTTTTACTGGTTCCCGACAACGATGCGCGGGAGGTTGCGATTTCACCGGTTGAACGGGAAAGCGCCAGGCGCAATGTCCAGCAGTGCTATGCCTACTCGGAGTCCGGTACTGCGTCGTCGTCCGATCTTGTCATCGAGTGCCGGAGTGAACTGCTCCGGAGTTATGCATTGTCGGTTCTCGATTCCCTGCCTGCCGACGATTCAGTGCTGGAACAGCGCAGGCAATGGGAAGCACGACTGGCCGGAGAGACATTGCGCCAGACGTTTCGTGAATTGGACCTCGAGGATGCTTTGCGGAGGTTATAATTCGAACTATGGCCGACATTGCTGGATGCTGGCTTTCGTGGGTTGCTGGGCTACGCTCGCCCTGTTTTAGAGTATTTCCTCAATCGGATAGACGTACTGCAGGTACAGGTAGAAGAACAGCAGAGAGATCACCAGGATGATCACACCCAGTACTGGTGAACTGACCTTGATGCCGGAGGTCGACGCTTCCAGCGTGGAGACGCCCCGATTTCCTTCCTTGTCGGTCGCTTTCAGGTCCGCCCGAAATTGCAGCCACGAAAAATAGATGCCAGCTCCTACCAGGACAATGACGACGACAAAGATGATCCGCGACGACAACAATTGCCACTCGAATACGCGTTGTCGGTGGCCGTATCCTTCCGTACGGTAGTCGTAATAGGCCTTGAGGGCGGACTTCATAGCGGCTTGCCCTTCCGAGTCCATCAAATTTCCAGAGATGATCACCGGGGCCTGTAGCGGTTGGAGACCGCTCTGATCGTCCTCCGCTTCGAGGGCAGACTTCATGGCATCGATCCGTGAAGTATCCGCCAGTTCAGAGCTGTTTTCACGTTCCTCGCTCCAGGACATCGCCATCGGCCCCATCAACAAGGCACTTACGAATAATGCATGCCAAAATCGCATTATATGTTGTCCTCCAGGGCTGTCAGGAATTGGATGCTGCGCAGGCGCCAGTTGATACGCTCGTAATAGCCTTTGTCGGCCTCGGTTTGCTGGTAGGCCTCGAACTCAGCGTCGGTCAGGATGTTTCTGAGGATGGCCAGCAGATCGTTTGCGAGGCCGCTGCCCCAGTCATCCAATGCTTCGGGCAGCTCCGGCAGATCGGCGCCCTGAACCTGGATAGCTATGGGAGACATTATGGTGCCATCCGGACTAACGTATTCAACCAGGCCGTCCGGTCTCAGGCGCCGCTTTGACCCGTCCTGCCATGTCAAGACGATTGAGCCGTCTTCAAGAATGGTTCGTGTAGCGTCGGATGTCCCGACTGGGGTCTCCGGGGTGACGGAAGGCGGGCCGAGATGGACCTCTTCACGCTCCAGGATGCGAAATTCCTGGTTTCGATGCTCGGGCAGTAGCACCTCGAATTTCGGCAGGGCTTGAATGAGCATGAGGGACAAGTTAACCGCTAGTGTCTGGCAATGAGTGTTGTTGTCTTCGATGGCCTCTTGGACTTTGTCTCCCGGGTCTATGCGGGCGCAGAGTTGGTACCGGCCCGGTGGAATGTCTTTTGGCAGTATTGCCGAGGTGTGATAACGCGCGCGTTGCCGTGGAGGCAAGGTATCGGTATTGCTGACGCGTCCACCCTTGAGCAGGACGCCATCGAAGTAGTGTTCGTCGTAGCGGGCATAGCCAGTGGGCATGATTTTACGGGTTATGAAAATGTCGATCATGTAGCCGTTGTTGGATGACCGGGTCCCCTGTGCCACATGATCCCCGCGGTTTATGGCAGTCAAGGTGAGAGAAGTGCCGATGTCTTCTCCGGCGTTTGCGGTATCTGGCGCTTCTAGCCCGATCATCAGATCGGGCTGAGCCCAAGTCAGTCCGGGAGAGAGGGATAAGCCGAAAATCACAAAGAAGCAAAAATAAAACGGCGTATTTATGTTCTGGGGGGCGTGCCTTTGCAAACTGCTTTTTTTGTTAGACCCGTTCTCAATCTGGTCTTTGAGTGACCTAATCCCGGATGAAATTTTTTCCTTGAGTCTATTCATTTCGCCACATCCTTTTAGCCTGTTGATAGCGGCACAGATCGATAACTCCGGAAATATCTCGACCTAACGTTGTATAAAAAATATACACCCATATTGTTTGATTGTCGTCGGACAGCAAAAACATCCCCCGCGCCATGGCTTGCTGGATGCTGGCTTTCGCGGCCTCCTGAGCTATGCTTGCGTTATCTGGAGGCGGCCTTGGGGCGGCTTACAGGAGAAGCTAATCGAATAAGTGCAGAGTAGTGGCTGTAACAGGAGGTTCTGCCCAAGAAAATCGAAAAGGAATTTGTCATGAAAGATCGCTTCAACGGCACCCGTCTTGCTTTCATTATTGCAATAGTTCTCTCACTGTCGGCCTGTATTTCCCATCAGCGTTACCGTACCGAATCTGGTTTGTGTATTTCCGCCAATCCTCTTGACGAGTGCGCTCAGCATTCGCTTCAGGTATTTCAGTCGCCCAACGCCATTGATGAAAAGTATCATTTGGGCTTTGTCGAGTTCGACGACCAGGGGCAGCTCTGGGATCGCGAGCAATTGAGGGAGGTGATCGGCCAGGTTAATACCTTGGCCGCCAATCAGGATCTCTTGATGGTGGTGTTCGTGCATGGCTGGAAGCACAGTGCCCAGGCTGGAGACAGTAATATATCCAGCTTTCGAGAGTCTCTACGTCGATTGAGTGCGCTGGAGTCAGCTATGAGCACGAAGACCGGTGTGCCGTCAAGGGAGGTGGTGGGCATCTATCTGGGCTGGCGCGGTGGTTCCGTGAGTTTGCCTGGATTAAAGGAGCTGACATTCTGGGAACGCAAGAATACCGCCCATAAAGTAGGGCGCGGAGGCGCTACTGAATTACTCAGTCGCCTTGAGCTTGTGCAGAAAACAAAGCGGGCCCAGGCGCTTGCCGATGGTAAACCCCACCGAACCCGTTTTGTCGTGGTAGGGCACAGTTTTGGCGGAGCGCTGGTCTTTTCTGCGATGAGCGAGATTTTAGAGAACGGATTTGTACAGACTCATGGCCCGGACGCGGTGGTGAGCGATACTGTCGGCTTCGCGGATCTGGTTGTCCTGATTAACCCGGCTTTCGAGGCTGCGCGCTATGCAACGCTTAGTGATATGGCAAATGAGCGGCGGCGGTACTTTGAGAGCCAATTGCCAGTATTGGCGGTACTCACCTCTGAGGATGACGACGCCACTGGCCTGGCATTCCCCCTCGGCCGCTGGTTTTCTACGCTGTTTGAGACCGAGCGGGACGCCCAGCGTCTCAATCCCGTTGCCGGGGAGAACGAAGTTATCGATCAGGGCTCTGCGAATGTGACGGCATTGGGCCACTTCGATCCCTATCTGACCCATTACCTTCGTGCGGAGGAGACCCGTGCGGACGACGAGCAGGGCGGTTTCAGCGCATCCACGGCAGTTCAGACGTTCGTTGCAGCCAGCAAGGGCTGGGAAGCAGACAAGCCAGGTAGCCGCATCCCGTTTGAAGGCGCAGTGCTC
Organism: Marinobacter sp. DSM 26671; assembly: GCF_900112835.1. Classification (NCBI taxonomy): domain Bacteria; kingdom Pseudomonadati; phylum Pseudomonadota; class Gammaproteobacteria; order Pseudomonadales; family Marinobacteraceae; genus Marinobacter; species Marinobacter sp. DSM 26671. The sequence continues at coordinate 6,098 of NZ_FONF01000044.1, forward strand.
GAGCGCACGGATTCCTCGGCCGGGCGAAATCCTTATTTGAATATAAGGGTGGATGGCGAATTGATTCGGGATCACAACGATATTTATGATCCAAGAATTGCGAGCTTCATTCGGCAACTGATTCTGATTTCTTCCCAGAGCCAGGATGAGGAAGATCGGGCAGATGCGCGAATAAAGATGGCCAACCCGTAGATACGGAGACAGATCCATCTTACTCGAAAAACCACTGTGAGCGCTGCGATAGTGGGCTGTCCGGTCGTGACAGTCATCCGTTCTCTATTTCGAACAAGTGTACAGAACGCGCAATAAACGCCTCTCGCTCGTTAACCTGTGAACGCCGGCCAAAAATCGCTGCACGCCCAGAAAGTTCTCTTCACCCTCACAGGCGATGAGTGCGTCTTTCCGTTTTTCGCGCGCATCGTGCCAACGTTTGGACAACAGAGCACAATTCGCGGTGGTATCGCGAGCTTCAAGCAGCTTGAGACCGGATTCCTGTATTAATTGCTCGTTGATGCCGGGAGGGCTGAAAAAATACAGACCGTCTGGGCATCGATTCTCAAGCTCTTCATAGGAAATCAGTCCCCCAATCACCAAAGCGTCGCTAAAGACGAATTTCCCACCAGGTTTTAGCAACCGTTGTGTGTTGGAGAGAACTTCTCGCCGACGAGGGACATGGCACAGGACATCCGTGGAATAGATGGCGTCGAACGAATCATCTTCATAGGGCAATTCTTCAGACGCATCGTGTTGCTCGAATTTCACGAGGTCGCTGACCTTCTCATCTTCGGCCAACGCATTCGCCGTTTTCACGCCCGATTCATTTATCTCGAACCCTAGAACCCTACAGCCTATACGCTTTGCCAGGCCGACAGCGTACCCGCCAGATCCACACCCTATGTCCAGGACCGATGAATCCGATGTCAGCTGAAGTAACTCGGGTATCTCGTGGGATTCTTCAGTCGAAACCCAGCTGGTTTGCCCATAATCCTCGCCATAGGTCTCCAGCCGGACCTCGCTGTAGGTTTCCAGCGAGTAATTGCTGTACGAGCTACTGTAGAGATCGATCTTTTTGCTCATGGATTCTTCCCTTCCTGTGCTGCCGGCTTTCGCTGCTAGGTAGTGGATACGGCAAACCGGTGGTCTTGTTTCACTGTAGCAACGCCTGCACTTCGTCACCACGAGCTAGCTTGGGGGAAACCGGGACAGATTTATTTTTTTATCGCCCTCACGCAACGACGGAACAGCTCGGCCGAAAAGTACCGGTGTTCGCCGGGCTGCTCTGCCACGAAGAGCTGGCCACCGGAACTGTAGATTCCGCCCTCGATCATCAGGTTGTCGCTCATTTCAAAGTCTTCAATGGTATGGCCCAGTTCGTCCAGGTCGGTGGCGCCTGCTCGTTCCCGGTAATATCGGCTTTCGAGGGTAAACCCGAAGGCGGGTTTACCCTGTCCGATCATGTAACCCACCTCAAAGACGGTGCCCGGGTCCGCGCTGATGCCGCGGAAGGGGGTCAGGTTGGCGATGATGGCCTGGCAGCTGTCCATCAGTTCCCGGTTGGCCCGGTAGATCCGATGCCCGCGCCTGAATTTCGCCTCGTTGGCGGACAGCGCCAGTTCAGTATCCAGCGGGTCTACGCCCTCCAGTCCGTTTTCCTGAAGCAGGCGTTTTTTCTCGGCCACGATGGCCTGATGTTCAGCTGCGGGGAAGAAAACTTCCGGGCCGGCGAGGTAGATTCGTTTTGGCTTCGTCATGGGTGCCTCATAGAGCTGATGAAACTGCAGGATAGCATCCAGTATTTTGGAGGTAGCAGAAATGGTGCAGCGTGGTCATACTCGCCAGCCTGTTTTCACGTTCCTTTGTGACCGTTCGGATGAGTGAAAATTGGGACAGACGTATTTTGTGCACGCTGGTGTTTTGCCTTGGGCGGTGTTTTTCGAAAAATATTTATCAAACAAGAGCTATCAAACAATCATGACGAGAAAGACATTAGGTTTAACCGGAACACGAAAAAAAGACCCTAAACCAGTGGCTACGGAAACCGAAGCTAAGGTTGAGGTTGAAAGTGAGGCTGATCCACAAAAACGTTTTTTAAATGCTGTGGCTATCAATCCCGCGCCGGGGATTCGCCTGGAGTTGGGTTCCGAACAGCTCACGGTGCGCGCGATGGATTTGATCACGCCGATTGGCATGGGGCAGCGAGGTTTGATCGTTGCGCCGCCGGGGTCTGGAAAATCGACGGTTTTAAAACATATTTGCCAGGCGGTGGGAAAGGCGTATCCCGAGATTAAACTCTACGCGTTATTGATAGATGAGCGACCCGAGGAGGTCACTGATTTCAGGCGTAGCGTCCCGGCTGAGGTACACGCTTCTTCTTCGGATGAAAGCTATGCTCATCACGTTCGCGTTGCCGATGAACTTCTTGATATCGCTCGCCAACAAGCGGGCGAGGGTCACAACGTTATGATTGTGATTGATTCTCTCACGAGGCTTTCGCGTGTGCATAATGCGGAGCGAAAGAGCAGCGGTCGTACTATGTCTGGCGGGATGGATGCTCGAGCGATGGAGATCCCGCGGAGGTTGTTTGGCGCTGCACGAAACATTGAGAATGGCGGCTCGCTGACCATTCTGGCAACCGTTCTGGTGGATACGGGCAGCCGCATGGACCAGGTTATCTTTGAGGAATTCAAGGGCACGGGGAACATGGAGCTGGTGTTATCGAGAGACGTTGCGAATCAGCGAATTTTTCCCGCGCTGGATATTTCGAAAAGCAGTACACGCCGTGAAGAGCTGCTGTTGGATCCAAAAGATTTAGACAAAATAAGAGCATTGCGCCGGGCGCTTGGCGGTCTCAAACCGCTAGAGGGCACAAAAAAGTTGGTGGAGCTGCTTGAGAAGTACCCCACAAACGCCGAGCTTCTGAAAAACATCCCCCATTCTTTTGACAAGGCGTAAGCGTAGCGTTCAAGACAGGGCGTTTTTGAGGAGTAGGTATGTTCCACATTCACGTCGAGCGGGTGCTTGAAAAGGATATTGATACGGTTTTTGAGGCCATGGAATCGGCTTTTCCTTTCGGGCTCTTTCGAGCCGAAGATGAACCCGGCGATGCCAACGATGCAGTCCTCGGCGCCAATGTCGCAGAGGTTTTCTGTGGTTTCTTCAGCCACAGTTTTAGAGAGGTGCTTTCCGACCCATTTTGGGTATAATTGTACCTTAATTGGGTATTTCGGGGTTTGTATGGGAAATCAACAGCTTTCGAAGCAAATGGGAATGGCGGAAGCGCTTTTCCCCGCGACCCGGCAAAAGGTTTTAAAGCTTTTTTTCTTGAGGCCCGATGCCGAATTTGCTCTACGTGAGGTAATTGATGCGGTTGGCGCAGGGTCTGGTGCAGTGCAACGAGAGGTAGCGCGGCTGGTCGATTGCGGACTCGTTTTTCAAGATCATCGAGGCCGGCAAAAGCGCTACAGAGTAAATCGAGAATCCCCGATTTACTTTGAGCTCGCCTCTCTGGTGACGAAATTGCTCGGCCCAGAATCTCAGATCGATGCTGCGTTGCAACCTCTGTACCCTGAGATTGATATCGCGTTGCTTTACGGCTCGGTGGCGAAGGGTGTTGATCACGCGGGAAGCGATGTTGATCTCTTGCTAGTATCCGACACTGTGAGTCTGGAAGATATTTTCGAGACCCTTGATCCGGCAGAACGTTCGCTCGCTCGGACAATTAATCCTACGGTGTATACTCGAAGCGACTTCAGAAGCCGTATTGTGAAAAAGCAATCTTTCCTTACCAGGGTCCTGGATGGGCCTTACATCCTACTTAAAGGGAATTTTGCATAAACCGCTGAAGGTTGCCACCCATTCCACGTGAAGCCTGCCACCCGGACCGGAGCAAGACTGCCACCCATCGGAGCGTAGCGACGCGGGGTTTCTCTTCTTACTCCGAAGTCTCAGTGCCCGTCAACCTTGCCTGCTGTTTTCGCATGGATTCCCCTCGCAGATTGATCTTGTAGGCGTTGTGTACGAGCCGGTCCAGGATGGCGTCGGCCAGAGTGGCGTCACCGATTACGCCATGCCATTCTTCGATGGGTAATTGGCTGGTGGCGATGGTGGAGCGCCTGCCATGCCGGTCTTCCAGGACCTCCAGCAAGTCTCGCCGATTCTCTGCGCTCAGCTTCATCA
>NZ_FONF01000067.1:0-1541 GCF_900112835.1 Marinobacter sp. DSM 26671
GAGCAGTCGTCGTCGCGTCTCGAGATTGTGGACCCGGATTTGCCTAAGTCCACTCCCTACTCGCTTAAACCGGGACAACCGTCGCCCGGCTCACCTAGCCTTCTCCGTCTCTCCATCGCAGCTATCCAAGGTACGGGAATATTAACCCGTTTCCCATCGACTACACCTTTCGGTCTCGCCTTAGGGGCCGACTCACCCTGCGCCGATTAGCGTTGCGCAGGAACCCTTGGTCTTCCGGCGTGCGGGTTTTTCACCCGCATTGTCGTTACTCATGTCAGCATTCGCACTTCTGATACCTCCAGCATGCTTCTCAACACACCTTCGCAGGCTTACAGAACGCTCCCCTACCCCGCATACAAAGTATGCAGCCGCAGCTTCGGTGACCAGTTTGAGCCCCGTTACATCTTCCGCGCAGGCCGACTCGACTAGTGAGCTATTACGCTTTCTTTAAAGGATGGCTGCTTCTAAGCCAACCTCCTAGCTGTCTGAGCCTTCCCACATCGTTTCCCACTTAACTGGTACTTGGGGACCTTAGCTGGCGGTCTGGGTTGTTTCCCTCTTCACGACGGACGTTAGCACCCGCCGTGTGTCTCCCGGATAGTACTCACAGGTATTCGGAGTTTGCATCGGGTTGGTAAGTCGGGATGACCCCCTAGCCGAAACAGTGCTCTACCCCCTGTGGTATTCGTCCGAGGCGCTACCTAAATAGCTTTCGGGGAGAACCAGCTATCTCCGGGCTTGATTAGCCTTTCACTCCGATCCACAAGTCATCCCCTGGCTTTTCAACGACAGTGGGTTCGGTCCTCCAGTGCCTGTTACGGCACCTTCAACCTGCTCATGGATAGATCGCCCGGTTTCGGGTCTATGCCCAGCGACTAAATCGCCCTATTCAGACTCGGTTTCCCTACGGCTCCCCTAAACGGTTAACCTCGCCACTGAACATAAGTCGCTGACCCATTATACAAAAGGTACGCCGTCACGGAACAAGTCCGCTCCGACTGCTTGTACGCATACGGTTTCAGGATCTATTTCACTCCCCTCACAGGGGTTCTTTTCGCCTTTCCCTCACGGTACTGGTTCACTATCGGTCAGTCAGGAGTATTTAGCCTTGGAGGATGGTCCCCCCATGTTCAGACAGGATATCACGTGTCCCGTCCTACTCGATTTCACCAGACTCAGGTTTCGGATACGGGGCTATCACCCACTATGGCGGCACTTTCCAGAGCCTTCTCCTACCAGTTGTCTAGCTTAAGGGCTAGTCCCCGTTCGCTCGCCGCTACTTAGGGAATCTCGGTTGATTTCTTTTCCTCGGGGTACTTAGATGTTTCAGTTCCCCCGGTTCGCCTCTTACACCTATGTATTCAGTGCAAGATACCGACCCGAAAGTCGGTGGGTTTCCCCATTCAGAAATGCCCGGATCACAGCTTGTTTGCCAGCTCCCCGAACCTTATCGCAGGCTTCCACGTCTTTCATCGCCTCTGACTGCCAAGGCATCCACCGTATGCGCTTAGTTGCTTGACTATATAACCCCAAGACAACTG
>NZ_FONF01000048.1:0-6779 GCF_900112835.1 Marinobacter sp. DSM 26671
CGCAGATAGCTCACCAGCAAGTGCCTACCGCAGAAGACGTAAAGCGGGAAGTAGCAGTGATGGTCGTAATACCGGTTAAAGAACTTACCCGGCTGGTCGCCGTGCACCGGAATATCGGTGCCGTCAAAATCCAGCACGATTTCCTTGGGCGGCTTCTCATGCTGCTCGATAAAGTGGTGCCAGAGCAACTCATGCGCTTTGACAATGGTTTGCCGATCCATCGCCTGCTCCATTCGACAAAGCGTGGACTTGCCGGCCAGAGTCGAGGCATTCCCCGTGGCGGTTTGTAGTGCCTGATCAAAGCGAAGCGCTTCATGATCATTCAGATCTTCGTAGCCGCTGGCCACGCCGTAGACGCGCTGCCGGATCATGGTGTTGAGCCCATGACGAATCATGCGGGCATCCCGCTGGTCGGTCAGCGTCTCGGCCAGTCGCTGGGTTAGCCGGTGTTGTTTATCGACTTCGCGCAGTAACAACACACCGGCATCCGAGGTGATATGGCCTCCGGAGAAATCGGCTTCAATCTGGCGGCGGGAGAGTGGCGAGAAGGTCAGTTTTTGAGGTACCATTTTGGATAGCGGCTTTTAGTGTGGGTTTTTGTGTAGGAACTTGAATTCTAACACTTTAAGCCGCTTCTTCCTTCCTCATGCTACCTTCTTCATGAGAAATCCGGGCTAGGGAACTGGATGCCCGTGAGGCCCAAGAACACATCACACAGGGATATCATGTAGAAAATCAGTAGAGGAGGCAATAACGCGTCAGCTCGCATTGCGCTTGCAATAAGCCCCATGTACTCCATGTCGATTGGTGTCGCGTATTGTCAACCTGACGCACACACCGGGCAGAAGCGACAAGCAGTGAATTCGGTGCAGAATATATCATCTACGCCTACTTGAACGGATAAAGACAAAAACACTGGAGAAAGAAGTTGGCTTGGAAATTTCAGTTGCAGCTTGCGAGCAAAACAATCGCCAGCACGGTGTTGGGCGGGCTGACCGGAATGGATCGGTTATGGCACCGCCGCGAAGCCAGCATGATAGCCTACGCGGCAGCAGCGTTGTGTGCCTGCGGCTTTGCGTTTGTCTCGCAGCATATTCCAGGTACCGATCCCAGTCGCGTTTTGGTTTCAACAAAAGATAGGATGTGCAACCATGGAAAAAACACTTCGCCTTGACCTCCCGCTCCTCCTTCCCGACACGCCGGATGCGCATGGGGCTTGTGCACAGCGGCTAGCCGAGAGCCTGGAAACTCGTGAAGGTGTCTCTATCGCCCACGTTCGCAATACAGAAAGCGGTGGGGGCATGGAGCTATGTATTCATTACGACCCCGCATTGCTTTCGCTTGAACGAGTCCGCGAAGTCGCCAAGGCGTTCGGGGCAGAGATTACCTCTCAGTTCGGGCACCTCGTGTGGCAGGTTGAAGGTATTCCGGATCAACGTCGGGCAAGAGCGGTCAGCGCACAGCTGCGCAGTCTCCCGGGGGTTGTAGAGGCCGAGGCCAATGCCAAGGGGCCGCTGCGGATTGAATTTGATCGAAGGCAAACTGATGAAAACACTCTGCGCAATGCCCTTCAGAACATGAGACTGTCGCTGGTACAAGACGAATCCAGACCGCATGAGCCGACTGGAGAAGCACACGATCATGAGCATGGCGGCATATTTGGTGCGCAAACGGAACTTATTTTTGTGGCCTTGTGCGGTGCGCTGTTGCTGATTGGCTGGCTTTTGCCGAAGTTCGTGGCGACGCCGCCATGGGCACCCCTGTTCGTCCTCGTGCCCGCCTATTTCTTCGGCGGCTACTACGCCCTGCGCGAGGCTATTGACAGTGTGCGCACTGGCCGGTTCGAGATTGATTTTCTGATGCTGGTGGCGGCGGCGGGCGCGGCAGCGCTTGGTGAATGGGCCGAGGGCGCATTGTTGCTGCTCCTCTTCAGTCTTGGCCATGCGCTGGAAGGCTATGCCATGGGTCGCGCCAAGCGGGCCATCGAAGCGCTTGGCGCCCTGGCGCCCAAAACCGCCACCGTGCGCCGGGATGCCAAGGTCGAAGAGATCGCCGTCGATGCTTTGCGGGTCGGTGACATCGTGCTGGTGAAGCCGAACGAGCGTCTGGCCGCGGACGGGTTCGTCATCAAGGGTGAAAGCAGCGTCAATCAAGCACCGATCACAGGCGAGAGCGTGCCGGTGGACAAATCACCCGTCGGGGATGCGACCGTTGCCGCGGAAAAACCCGACCTCGTGGATGCCGAAAACCGTGTCTTTGCCGGTACGATCAACGGCGGCAGTGCGTTGGAAATTCAAGTCACGCGCACATCGGCGGATTCGACCCTCGCCCGCGTCGTCAAGATGGTGAACGAGGCCGAAACCAACCAATCGCCCACCCAGCGCCTGACCGACCGGTTCGAACGCATCTTTGTACCGGCGGTTCTGGTTCTTGCCGTTGCGCTTTTGTTTGCGGGCTTCGTCGTCGACGAACCTTTCAGCGACACCTTCTATCGCGCCATGGCTGTACTGGTAGCGGCAAGCCCCTGTGCGCTTGCGATCGCGACGCCAAGCGCGGTTCTCAGCGGGGTCGCACGCGCCGCCCGTGGCGGTGTTCTGATCAAAGGCGGTGCCCCGCTCGAAAATCTGGGGCGGCTGACGGCCATCGCCTTCGACAAGACCGGCACACTGACAGAAGGCAAGCCGAAGCTCGTCGATGTGGTGACGGCCGATGACGTAGCGGAAGAGGAGCTTCTGCGGGTGGCGGTTGGGGTCGAGATGTTGAGCGACCATCCCCTCGCCGCTGCCGTTGTCAGGGGTGGACGCGAACGCCTGGGCGATACGCCTGCCGCCGAGTCATTGAACCTGCGCAGCATTACGGGCCGCGGGGTCGTGGCAGACGTCGAGGGCGAGACAACCTACATCGGTAAGGATGACCTGTTCGCGGAGATTGGCGGCCCTGCCATTCCTCCTTCTCTGAAGATCCAAATAGAAGCATTGGAAGCGAACGGCCGCACCACGATGGTTGTTCGCCAAGGCGACCGATATCTTGGCGTGATTGGGCTGATGGATACGCCGCGCGAAGCGGCACCGGCGGTGATAGAGACGCTGCGCACGATCGGCATTCGCCGGATGATCATGATCTCTGGCGACAATCAGCAGGTCGCGGACGCTGTCGCGCGGGCTGTCGGCCTTGACGAGGCACGCGGTGATCTGATGCCCGATGATAAGGTGGAGACGATCAAAAAACTGCGCGCAGAGGCTAAAGTAGCGATGGTTGGCGACGGCGTCAACGACGCTCCCGCGATGGCGAACGCCACAGTCGGCATTGCCATGGGCGCGGCGGGCTCGGATGTCGCGCTGGAAACCGCCGATGTGGCTCTGATGGCGGATAACCTGAACCATTTGCCCTTCGCCGTGGCGTTGAGCCGGTCGACGAGCTCAATCATTCGACAGAACCTGTGGTTCAGCCTGGGCGTTGTTGCCTTGCTGGTTCCCGCGACGATTCTCGGTCTTGGGATTGGACCTGCGGTGGCGGTTCACGAAGGGTCGACTATTGTCGTCGTGTTCAACGCACTGCGCTTGCTCGCATTTCGTTTTGCTCCACCTGTTACACCCGTGGGTAGGGTATCCAATGCGGAAATGTCGGTGTAATCAACCAGACAACAGGAAGCCGTTGCAGGAAGCTCCCAATGAAGTGGATCGAACAAACTCTCGGACCACTCTTCCTGGATGGGGATACAAGGCGTGTTCATTTGTTCGAGCTTCTGCTTGACGTGAATGACGGATTGAAAAAGGCAGGTAATAACACACAATTTACAGGTCATTGGTGCTGGATCATCGGCTGCGCAAACTCCGACGACCGCGCTAGCGGCCTTACATACATGTGTGAAGATTATTATCACAGAATAAGGGGCGGTGTTATCCCGCTCTCTTCCAGAGCCCAACGGGCGCGCCATATATCTGAACGCCGCTCAAGCACCAGATAGTTGCGTTCCGCAATATAGCGCGACTTCTGACCGGGGATACATGGGATTCGGATCGGACACGCCTTGAGCGGCGATTCACCAAATTGTGCAAGGGCCCCCAGAATTCGTGCCCACACCCTTGGCGGGGCGCGATGCGCAATGCCCGAGGCAACCAGCTGGTGTAACCAGCGACCGGCGCCGAGCTTCATCGTGGCACGCGTCGCCAGGTGGATTTCCCCCGAAAGCACCGTGACATCATGGCCGTTGGCAAGCGCCATGTCCCGGATCACCCGAAGCATATCGCACCATTCGTCACGGTGAGCGCGGCTTTGCCACTGATCGCGCAGATCGTCCTCGTATTTCTGCATTTTGGGGATGGCGACCATCAGAGCCTCAAGCACCGACAGGCGTGGACCCAGCAACGGCACGCTGGACATCAGGAACGTGTGACCCTGCACCGGGGTCGAGGCCTCAGCTCGAATCATCTTCCAGCCGCCGTCCCCCATTACCTCGTGGCGCGTACGCTCCGACCTCATATCAGGTGCAAGGAGGCGCAGACCGGCTGTGCGAACACTCCAGCCCAGATGCAGCCCGGCAGGATCGTGGAACCGTTCAGGCAGATCACCATCTACTGCGGCATGCTGAAAGGTCAAAAAACTCTCGCGGGCAACATCAAACAGGATTTGGCCGACCGGTGTGTCGGTCTTCGACCCCGGTAGCGATCCCCAGCCATCGCAAATATCGTGGTCGTCCCACTGCATGAGAGACGGCACGCGCGCGGCGATCCAGACAAATTCCGGCGCACGATAAAGCGCCACGTAGCGCTCCAGGAAGCGTTCGCGCAAATAATGGCGCAAATCGGCAAGATCGGCGCGCGAAGGATCCTTGGGGATATGTTCGGGCCAGTCCTCGCTCAGGGGGTGACCCTCGGTGACTTGGTCAGCATAGACCTGATCGCCACCGTGCAGCAGCAGGGAAAACGGCGCGTTCCGGTGATCTTCTGTCAGGCGTGCCCACATCGCATTGCGCTCGGACCCTTCGCGCTCCAGATCGCCGATTTGCTCGCCGTTGCAGGACACATAGGCGATCCGTATATCGCCTCGAAAATCACTTGCCAAGGAGTAACTTTGGCCGTTCCAGGCATAACAGGACGAGCGGTTTGCGGGCAGGTCGAAGCGTGCTCGCCAAACGGTCATATGATCGTATTCCGCGAGGATTTCCGCTGTATGTACGCCGTGGACCGTTTCGATTGGCTCCGGGCACTCGCCATTGTCCGCAATGAAAAGGACAGAGAGCCGTAACACATATTTCTCGACATGGTCGAGAAAGAGAAGCGGTCCGGTCATGACCGGAGGTTCGGATGTCATGCGCAAGGTGGTTCCGATCAGTCTTCGGGCACTACTGTCGCCGTTGTCCTCGTCGCAGGACAGCGGGTATTGCAATCAGCGCGATCAGCCCTGCAACCCAAACCAGCAGAACGACCGTCTTGACAAGAAAATGAATCGATCCACCCGCCCAGCCGAGCAGCCCCTCAATATTGGCCGCATCACGTAAAGCCGTGGCTTCCTCCCCAAGGCCAAACCACTTCGCAAGCCCCGCTCCGGTATCGGCCAGTGGCCCGGCTGCACCGGAGATCCAGGAGAGGACCGGATCGACCAGCCACCAAGCGCCGAGCGAAAGCGCAGACCATATGACCAGCCCGGCCACGATGACCGAGGTCGGAATATTCAGCACCGGCAGGGCTCTGCGTTCGCGATAGCCGGAATGGTCATCGCCCTCATAATACCCACCCATGTCGCGATACCGTCTGTGTTTGGGTCGCCGGAAAAGATGATGTCCCATGATTTGCTTCCTCTAAGGGTGACGTTCACCTCCGCCAACACAACGTATCGCATCCTTGACCACCAGATGACCGCGGTGCGCGTCAAGGCCCCAGGTCAAAGTCCAGACGTAAGGATCCTGCGCCGCGGTGACACCAGGCAGGCCCATGTCCACCCGAGTTGCGCCGCCTGAACAAACCTGTCTAATCAAAAATTTCCGACAACCAGGACTTGCGGCGATACCCATGTTTGCCATGGCCTCCATGCTTGCCGTAACCGCCGTGCTTGTCATAGCCTCGGGGTTCTGGCTCGCGACGTGGTGGCGGCGCCAGTTCTACGGCACTACGCTCGATGATCTTGTCCAGCTCCCCCCGGTCCAGCCACACGCCCCGGCATTTGGGGCAATAATCAATTTCCACACCTTGTCGATCGGCCATCGTCAGATCAACACTCTCGCATACTGGACATTTCATGAGCTTCTCCTTTAGGTCAATCATCAGGGAAATCATAGTAGCACCATACTCACACCCCTTCACACTTGGGGCAACTAATCAAAATATTCTCCAGCATGTTATCGGCACCAACCATGATTAATTGGTGTGCCCAGAAGCCCCCTGCCCCCATTGAGCAGGTGATCTATTATCTGTTGTGAATCAAGGGGCAGTCTAGCCCGAATTTCTCATGAGGGGATAAAAGAAAGCGGCTGAAAGTGTTAAAATTTCAGGACCTTACACCATCAATCAACACCAACAACCGCTATCCAAAATGGTACCTCAAAAACTGACCTTCTCGCCACTTTCCCGCCGCCAGATTGAAACCGACTTCTCCGGAGGCCATATCACCTCCGATGCCGGCTTGCTGTTACTGCGCGAAGTCGACAAACAACACCGGTTAACCCAACGGCTGGCCGAGACTCTGACCGACCAGCGGGATCCCCGGATGATTCGTCATGAGCTCAAGTCCCTGGTCCGGCAACGGGTCTACGGTGTGGCCGGTGGCTACGAAGATCTGAA
>NZ_FONF01000030.1:0-28599 GCF_900112835.1 Marinobacter sp. DSM 26671
TGATCATTCAGATCTTCGTAGCCACCGGCCACACCGTAGACCCGTTGCCGGACCAGGGACTTGAGCTCATGACGAATCATCCGGGGATCCCGCTGGTCGGTCAGAGTCTCGGCCAGCCGTTGGGTTAACCGGTGTTGTTTGTCGACTTCGCGCAGTAACAGCAAGCCGGCATCGGAGGTGATATGGCCTCCGGAGAAGTCGGTTTCAATCTGGCGGCGGGAAAGTGGCGAGAAGGTCAGTTTTTGAGGTACCATTTTGGATAGCGGTTGTTGGTGTTGATTGATGGTGTAAGGTCCTGAAATTTTAACACTTTCAGCCGCTTTCTTTTATCCCCTCATGAGAAATTCGGGCTAGGCAGTCCGAGACGGTCTTTACCTCCCACCCCTTCGGATTGGTAGCCGGATCACCGAACATATCCAGAAACACAGCCCGGAGGAATTCGTCGGCGAGCTGGATGGCTTGCTGGCGTTTGCGGCGGATGGCGTCGGCTTTGTCGAGGATGGTGGCGATGCGTTTTTGTTCAGCTAGCGCTGGCAGTGGGATTTCCAGCCTCGCAACATCTTTCGGGTAAAGGTGTATGCCTTTAACAAGATTTTTAATCTGAAACCTAGCTTGGGGAGAGCTCAACCAATAATTTAAGAATCGCGGGTGTAATTGCTCCTCGTCAGCACGAGCAACCAGCCACTCTCCTGTTGGCAAAGAGTCCACAACACTAGCTTCAGCACGATACTGTTTACTCCCAACATAATCGGAGTTGTGCGCGGCATTTAATACCAAGGTGTCATCAACGCTGATCTTTTTGCTTGAAAATTTCTCTGCAAATTCAGAATCAACAAACGAGCCAAAATCTCCCTTAAAGGCACCATTAACGTCGACGTCCTTTATTTTAAGGACCGGATGCCCGTTATCTCTTTGTTCGGCTTTGGCGGGCGTTTTCCCATTAAACACTGTAGCGACATTAGCCAATTCAACTCTCTGCCAACTCACAGCATCGCCTCCAGCGCATCCAGATCGGCCAGAATTTCACTCTCCAATCCTTTGAGGCGTTGCAGAATCACCTTTGGGTCTTCGTACTCTTCCTCCTCGTAAACCACTTCCTTATAACGGTTGATAGAGAGATCGAACTTGTTCCCAACAATGTCGGAAGCATCTACCACGAACGCTTTTTGGGTCTTGTCACCAAAGGCTTGCTCAATGTCTTCAGCACTGGCGTTGGCTTCCACTAGCCCACGGTATTGCTTCCACTTAGCGATGGCATCCGGAAGATCATTGGAGCCCTCGCCTGTCAGCGGAGTGCGCTTGTCATCCAGGCTGAGGCCATCCGCTTGCAGGTCATAGAACCAAACGCGGTCAGTAGAACCGCCCCTGGTAAAAATCAGGATCGCGGTGCTTACGCCCGCATAGGGTTTGAACACACCACTGGGTAGGCTGACGATGCCTTCGAGCTGGTTGTTTTCGATTAACTCCTTACGCAGCTGCTGGTGGGCTTTGGAAGAGCCAAATAAAACACCGTCGGGCACGATCACCGCCGCTCGGCCGCCAAGTTTGAGAGAACGCAGGATATGCGCCACGAAAAGCAGCTCGGTCTTCTTGGTTTTAACTACCCCCAATACGTCGGGATTGGTATTGGTTTCATCCAGGCTACCCTTGAACGGCGGATTGGCCAGGACGATATCGAAGAACTCTTCCTCCTGTTCCGGATAATGCTCTTTGATGGATTTGTTGAGGCTGTCCTGATAGAGAACGTTGGCGCCGTTCACCCCATGCAGCATCATGTTCATGCTGCTCACCCTGAGCATGGTGGTGTCGAAGTCGAAGCCCCAGAACATCTGTTTGTTGATGTGTCCCCGGTAGGGCTCAAGCAGGTCGCCGGTAAAATGGAGATTACCGTCTTCGTCGGTAAAGGTGCCTGCGTCACTGGAATACTTCTTGTTAAGGTATTCCATAGTCCGCGCCAGGAAACCTGCCGTGCCGCAAGACGGATCGCAGATAACGTCTGTGGGCTGCGGATCAATCAGCTCGATCATCGCATCGATGATATGTCGCGGCGTGCGGAACTGGCCGTTAATACCTGCGGTGGTAAGTTTACTGAGCAGGTGTTCATAGATATCGCCTTTTACGTCGCTCTGGGTGAGCGGCAGGTTGTTGACCATTTCCACGGCGGAGACAAGCACGGACTCATTCTTGATCTCCAGATCCGCATCCTGCATGTACACCCCGATATGCCCCAACGCCTGGATGGCGGTGCCTTCTGTGCCTAACCCCTCTTCTTCTGAGTGCTGACCCAAGCTGGCGAAGTACGGATAGACATTATTCTTGAGGTGCTTATGCAGCTCCTTGCCACTCATGTGGTGGAAGTTTTTCCAGCGAAGGAGCTGGCCATCTGATGTGTCCGGGAATAGGCGGTCGAAGGGTTTGCCCGTGCGGGCCGCCTTGCGTTCAGCTACCTCTTCTTGCATGTCCAGCATGCGGGCGAACATGATGTAGCTGATCTGCTCTATTACGGTCAGGGGGTTGGTGATGCCCCCGGTCCAGAACTTTTCCCAGAGCTTGTCGATGTCGTTACGAAGTTGGCCTGTAAGCATTAAATCGGTTTCTCGTTGGTGACTAGAGGTCTATTGATTGGATGCGACGTCGTCGGTCGCTTCTTCTGGGTTGTCCAGAGCTCGAGAGTCTTCCTCTTCGGGCTCTTCAATGGCTTCAACAATCATTGAGAGCCGTTCTGTCTCGAAATCCCTGTGTGCCGGCTCGATGGCAGGCATGGACTTTGTGACCTTTGCGGAAAGCTTGGTGAAACGCTCAACCTTGCCATAAAGGCCCTGCTTGCCAGCCAGGGCGGTGACGGTATCGTTGTAGTGATTGCTAACGGTGTTGAGTGTGCCGCCGAGCTTATTCAAGCGTTCGGCCACGGTACACACTTGGTTGTAGATATCGCCGGCCTTTTCACTGATTTCACGGGCTTCGGCGTTGCTACGCTCAATCATCCAGAGGTTGGACACGGTTCGCAGAATTGGAATCAGTGTGGTGTGGGACACTAGCACGATGTTCTTCTTGTAGCCGTACTCGAAGAGGTCCTTGTTGCTTTTCAGAGCTTCTATGTACGCCGGTTCAATTGGCATGAACATGAGCACGAAACTGGGGCTGCGCATACCGACAAGATTGGTGTAATCCTTACCGGCCAGATCATCAATGTGGCGACGCACCGCTTTTACGTGTTCCGCCATTGCCAGGTTGTACTCTTCTTCGGTGTCTGCAGATACCGCACGGTCGTATGCCACCAGGGAGACTTTACTGTCGATGATGATGTGCTTTTCATCCGGCAGTTTGATCAGGTAATCGGTCTGCTTCTGCTTGCCCTCATCATCCTTGAAGCTGCTCTGCACTGCGAAGTGAGCATCTTCAATCAAGCCGCTCATTTCCAGGGTTCTGCGCAACTGGGCTTCGCCCCAGGCACCGCGCTGTTGGGAATCCCCTTTCAGAGCAGAAGTCAGGCTCGTCGCTTCCTTGCTCATCTGCAGACCAATATCCAGTACTTTCCGGATTTCGGCATTCAGGTTGCTGTTACCCCGAAGAGACGCATCGTGAACTTCGTTGATGCGCTTCTGGAAGCCTTCAATTTGCTCACGAAAGGGCTTGAGCATGCTGTCGATGCTGCTCTGGCTGGTTTGAGTGAAGGTCTTGCCTTTCTCCTCAAAGATTTTGTTCGCTATGTTCTCGAACTCTTTGGTAAGCGCCTGCTTGGTTTCGCCTAGCTGCTGCATCTGCTCCTGGAAGTGCTCTTCCTTGCGTTCCAGCGTGGTTTTTAGCTCCGTGTGTTCGCTGCTGAGGCTTTGGTAGCGTTCCTGAAGCTCCGAATACCTTTCCTGCTGAGCCGACAGGTTTACCTTGGTTTCTTTCAGCTGTTCTCTCGCGTCTGTGTCTGACGATTCCA
This sequence comes from Marinobacter sp. DSM 26671, assembly GCF_900112835.1. Classification (NCBI taxonomy): domain Bacteria; kingdom Pseudomonadati; phylum Pseudomonadota; class Gammaproteobacteria; order Pseudomonadales; family Marinobacteraceae; genus Marinobacter; species Marinobacter sp. DSM 26671. The sequence continues at coordinate 3,932 of NZ_FONF01000030.1, forward strand.
GGGCCTTCGCTTTCTTTCCTTCTTCTGCCAGCCTGTCCTTGAGCTGGCTCATCTGCTCTCGCTCCTCTTGGAGGTCCAGCTCTGCACGCCCCAGCCGTTCACGCAGGTCATCTACACGCTCCTGGAGGGCGCGATTGTCTGCCTGGAATGTTTCCAGCTGCCTCTCGGTCGCATGATGGCGTTGGCGAGACTCCTCCAGTTTAGCGTTCACAGAGGTAAACTCTTCTTTCTGGCTTCGCAGCTCGTCAGTTAGACGTTGCTCGTTAGATTGGGCACCGGTCAGCTGCGCTTGCAGTCGGCTTTCTGCCAGATCCTTCTCATGCAGTGATGATTCCAGATCTTTTATCGAATCCTGCAAGCTTTGATTCAAGCCGTCTGCTTGCTCCAGATTTCCTTGCAGCTGTTCCAGCTGGGCAGTGAGCCTGGCAACCTTTCGACTTAGCACCACGGTGGCCATTAAAAAGCCCAGCCCAGCGAGCGCGATGCCTATCAGGCTGGCAATTACGATCAGTTCGTTCGTCCATTGAATAGTCTGCATAGTTATCCCTGTAGTTCCGCGGGCTGAGAATCTGGTTTTAGAAACGGCCTCAGCACATCAATCAGCTCACCCACATCGTCCGGTTTGAAAACGCCGTCGATTCCCTCATGGGATACCGAGGTAAATGGCGCATCGTAGAGAGTTTCGACCACGATGGAGCCGTGCTGTGCAATGTAGTTCTTCAGCAGGTTCATGAATCGTACTTGCTGGGCTGTCAGCGTCGGATGGGCGTGAAGGAACTGTTTGAAATGCTCTTCTACCGCCTGAGGGTCAAGGCCAATGATCTCTCGCACCGTGAGATCTAACTGGTCTGCTGTCCGACCATAGAACTCGTTCAATACATCCAGGCTGACCCCCGGATGCGTCGTAAGAATCGTTGATGTCAGAGTTTGGAGATCCGACTTACCGATTGCCTCGCCGTTGTGGATTTTCTGGAGGATCGGGTTTTCCGAAAGCATCTTGTCCAGAATGCCCTTGAGACGGCGGCGATAGATCATGGCTTCGTTTGCACCGGCTATGTAAACCTCGCGCTCTTGGATCCAAACCTCGCCATCTTTCGTTCTGGTTGTTTGCGTTCCAGCACCCGGATAAACCTTAGGCTTTCGGTACTTCATAATGCCGCGCAGCTCCAGCCGGGCATGCTCCAACTTTTCAATGCTTGGATCTGCCCAGAACGAAGCACTCTTGACGTCTTCGATCACTTTGTCTTTCTGGCGAACGGCCTGGATGTTTACCGCCAGCCTTTCGACTTCCGCAATGAGTGCCGTCTTGCCATCTTCAAAGCAGCTCGCCTTTTCTACCAGACAACGCTCGATGCTTGCCATGAGTTTGTCCAGCGCCGTTGCATGCTTGTCCCGAAGTACGCGACTGGACATAAGAGGCGCGATGGTTTCTGCCAGCAGGTGCTGTGTTCGCGCATCCAGTTTATCCAACAGATCCGTTTGCTGAAGCTGGTGAACCACCCGCAGGTTGCGCCGGACAGCAATGCTCTCATCAGGCAGGTCATTGATGTCTTCCTTGAGAAGGCGCACACCCACGTCGTAACCTGCCGCATGGTTCTGCTTCAGGGCCGCCTGTGCCAGAGTCAGCCGCTCCTCAAAAGTGGTTTGAAGAAGTGACTTGCTGCCGGTGTCTTCGGGCTCTTTGTACTCTTCTTCAAAGAAATCAAAGTTGCCGTAGTGGTCAAAAATTAGAAACTCAGTTTTGTCCTGCCCTGGGCCGAACAGATTCGGCCGAAGGCGGGTACCCCGGCCGATCATCTGCCAGAACTTCACCCAGGATTTAACGCGCTTGGCAAAGACGAGGTTGACGATTTCCGGCACGTCGATACCGGTATCCAGCATGTCTACTGAGATGGTGATACGGAAATCATTATCCGGTTTTTTGAATTCCTTGATCAGGCTATCCACGTGAGGAATGGCGTTGTGGATGACTTTGCACACTTTGGTCCCGTACTGCGGATACATCTTGCAGAACAGCTTCTCGAGGTGTTCTGCATGGTCCTGGCGCTGGGCAAAAATGATCGTTTTTCCAACCAGTGAGCCGGTTTCATCCTTGATGCCATTATCAACCAGGTTTTCCAGGATGACGCGATCAGTCGCCTCACTGAAAATCTTCCGGCCTATGTCTGAGCCAGCGATGGTGGTAGTCCGGGCTTCTTCTTCACCTAGATCTTCTTCGAGCTGCTGTTGTTGGTCCGGATTCAGATCGCCGTAGTGAATGCCCTCACGAAGAAATTCGGTCGTCAGGTCTTTTACCCTGAACGGCACCAGGTAAGGCGGCTCATTGTTGATCGCTGCATCCAGACCGAATTCGAACGTCGGGTCGGTCGTCTCACAATCGAAGATATCAAAGGTGTTACGGCTGATGAACTTGACCGGTGTTGCGGTTAGGCCAACCTGCAGCGCATCGTAGTAATCGAACAAATCCCGATATTTGTTATAGATACTACGGTGGCTCTCGTCGGCAATGATCAGGTCGAAGAACCCCACATCCAGCTGGGCAAACCGATTCATCATGCCGGGATAGGTGGCGATGTATATGCGCGCGGAGTCATCAATCTTGCTAGTCTCACCGATAACACAGCGGGGCTCACTGGGAAGGTTCTGCTTGAACGCATCATCCGCCTGAATTCGAAGCTCTTTTCGGTCACACAGGAACAGCACCCGCTTGGCCCACCCGGTCCGTGTAAGCAGCTCTGCCAGAGCGATCGCAACTCGGGTTTTACCTGTGCCCGTTGCCTGAATGATCAGCGCCTTGCGCCTTTGATTCTGGAAATGGGCGGCAACGGTTTTGATGGCCTCAATCTGATAAGGGCGGTCAGCGATCTTAAGCTCAGGGTTGAAACGCTCAAGTTCTGCGGCGCGGTAGTGGCGCTGGTAAATCAGATATTCCAGACTTTCCTGGCTATAGAATCCATAGACCGGACGGTAGGTATTGTACTGGTGGTCATCCCAGATGAAGGTTTCATAGCCATTGCTGTAGAAGATGACAGGCCGCTGGAACCCCATGTACTCAAAAGAGTTGGCGTATAAACGGGCTTGCTCCCGCCCAGCCTGGAGGTTCACCGTGCCGGATTTCTTCGCCTCGATCAGCGCAAGCGGCTGGCCATTCTCACCCCAAAGTACATAGTCGACATAGCCCTTGCCCGAGGGATTGTCGGGGAATTTCACCTCAACTTCCTGGCCAACCTGGGCCGGATTGCCAATATCCCAGCCTGCTTTAACCAACATCGCGTCGATCAGCTGGGAGCGGGTTTTGGCTTCGTTCCATTGAAGAGAGTCAGCCGCCTGCTGGCTTCGTTGTTTACGCGCTTGCTGCTCAGACTCGGCCGGCTGCTTGAACGACTCGGCTTGCTTGGCGCGCTCGCGGTCCAGCTCGACCATCACCCGCTCGAGCTCTTCCTGCTGCCTCTCCATATCTTTCTTATAACTAGAGACGGACTTTTTCAATTGAGCGATGGCGTTGGCTGGATCCGGAATCTCCTTGAGAGGTGGCAGGTTTTCCTTTGGCTCCCCGCCATAGGTAAGCGCCATGTAACCTGCCAGCTGGTGAGCCGTTGAAAGCGACATCTTTGCACTCTGCAAGTCGCCTTCCGCACCGTGGGCTGGATCATTGCCTTGAATCCGCAGAAAATTGAGCTGGTGGATAAGCGATTTATCGACACAGTCGGCGAAGACCGGGTTTTTGGTCAGTTCATAGAACGTGGCCTGCGGAATTCTGGGCAGAGACTCTTCTTTGTAGATTGTCTTGATCATCTCCTCGCCGAAGCTTCGCAGACGCGTCAAGGCGCTTCCGGGGTCGACATGAAGAACGGCCTCAGCCAAACCGCCGAGGTTTGCCAGGACATCGTACTTGGGCCGAAGAAACTCGAAATTGACCGATTTCATAAAGGATACTCTGCTCATGTCAGTCCTTTTGCGAGGACCATGCCATTTTTATTCGATGTCGTATTTTTCGATCCAATTGCTCAACGTCTGCTGGCTTTTCAAGCCGAGAAGTTTTGCAGCCTTCGTTTTATTCTGTGCCGTGTGAGCCATGGCATTCTGAATATAATGCGCAGCCAATTCGCCCATTATTCGATTCAGATCAACGCCTTGACTAACATCCTGATTCAGAAGATCCGGCTCACGCTCTGGCATAGTGAATAGTGCCTGGTGTAATTCCGCACCTGTTATGTTTTCGCCTGAACTCCAGAGCGTTGCCCTTACGAGAGTGGAGCGAAGCTCCCGAACATTGCCTCGCCAGGGGTGTTGAAGAATAACTTTTTTTGCGTCAGCGGAAAGTTTCTTACCGGAGAACGCCGGATCCTGGTCACCCTGAGCTTTGAGCATCATATCTGCAAGTAACGAAAGGTCACCTTCTCGGGCACGAAGAGGCGGCAGGTGCAGAACTCCCACGGCCACACGGTAGAAAAGATCCTCCCGGAAATGACCATCTGCAACCGCTTCCATGAGATTGCGATGTGTGGCAGTGATGATGCGCACATCTACAGGCAGCTCTTTGTCACTACCTACCGAGACTAATCGGCCTTCCTGCAACACACGAAGCAGCCGAACCTGCGATTGTGGCGACAGCTCACCAAACTCATCGAGGAATAAAGTGCCGCCATCAGCCTGTTGGAATACTCCAGAACGATCTGCGACCGCCCCTGTAAAGGCTCCCTTCTTGTGGCCAAAGAGAGTCGAATCAATCAGCTCTTCAGGAATGGCCCCGCAATTCAATGCAATGAACGGTTTCTCGCGACGCGGGCTGGCATTGTGGATGGCACGGGCGAACAATTCCTTCCCCGTGCCTGTCTCGCCATAAATCAGGACTGGCACGTTCCGCTCAGCAAGGATCTGCGCCTGCTGCTTGAGCAGAATCATGCTCGGGTTTTGAGTAACGATGTTGTCGAATGCCGCATTGATCGGGACTCGAGCATCTGTGAGGGCATTCAGCTTGACATCTGAAATTTCGGAAACAGAAGGGACAAATTCAGCGGCAAGCTCGAAGGGTATCTCTACCCTCTCTACTCCACTCTCTCGTGAGGACTGATAGAAAACAGCTGGATATCTGGTTTTGCCAAGCAGTATCCAGACCGCTTGCATAGCAGGTGTGCCAGGGCTCAACAGAATCGATAGCTCGGTTTCAGTGGTCGACAGTTCTTTCAGGAGGGGCTCTACACACAGATATATTTCACCGAAACTGACCGGTGAGCTGAGCTTGGCTTCAGTGGCTTTGATAGGTATGTCGACTTGTTGCTGCAACCATGAGAGGTATGGCTCGACCTCAGTTTGAGGATAGGAATACAACAGATGAGCCGAATCAAATTCAGCGGTTTTTAGCGTCGACAAGATCGGACCCGATGACTCGCCGGCTATCGCTTTTAGGTCGTTGCCTCCGATCCAACTTACCAGTTTTTTTTGCACTCGACGCCCCGTCCATGGTTACAACAATTACTCTTCAACAGCCTGAGAGTCTAGCTTTCAGTGGGCAGTCTGTCTGTTGCAACTCCTAACTAACCCACCAATTTCTCAGTATTTTATATCTGCCTTTTCGAGCCATTAAAATACATCCAAAGCAAGTTACTGCTCACAGCTATTCCAAATCCATCAACGCTTTGGTCAGATACGTCTGAAGAGCGTTGGACAAGGTGCTAATATCAACATCTTCACGGTTCCTCTGCCGCTTCCATACCTCATTCCGAAGCCATAGTGCGACGGCATCGAAGTTGTCTCGCGCCCTTTGCTGTTTTAGCAGCCAGACCAGGTCTCGCCCTTGCGAAATATTGTTCAAACGAATTAAAACTTCCGCCACTTCGGCGATATCTCTCTGAGTCTCGAAGCTAAGAGATGATTTAGGCATTTTCAGATTCCTCCAAGTCTTCTGAACGCGAGCCAATCAGGCGCTCGAAGGCGCTGCCGTCCATACGGGTCACATTCGGAATAAAACGCGAGTAAACCTTGAACAACATTTCAGTAGAGGAATGGCCCAACACTCGAGCCACCCATTCAGGATTCTCTCCGGATGCCAACAACAACGTGGCTGCGGTATGCCGTGTCTGATAAGGCCGACGCTTTTTCAAGTTCAGAGCGTGAAGTAAGGGGTACCATACGCGCTTGGTGACATTATTGTGATCAAGTGGCTCACCAAGGCGATTACAGAATACGAACTTGCTCAGCTTGCCAGTTGCCGCATGCTGAGCCTTGAGTGCCTCGTAAACCGGACCAAACATCGGGATTTCCCGCTGGGAGCCATCGGTTTTGGTGTACTCGGTCTTACCATTGATCAGCGTCTCGCGAACCAGAATCTCGCGCTTCTCAAAGTCCACGTGCTCCCACTTCAAGCCATCGATCTCGCCAGTGCGCATGCCGGTGTAGAAGCGAACCAGGTAGTAATTCTGATAGTCCTTCCGCACATATTTGGTAATCCGCTCTACCTCATGCAGAGAAAAAGGTTCGATGTTTACCTTCTTCAGCTTCAGCGGTTTGATGTTGCGATACGGGTTCGCAAAGTCGAAGCGCTCGGCGCCTTCGGTCAGAATCATCCGCAGAATCGCCATGTGGCTATTGATGGTCTTGGGAGCCATCTGGATATTGCCCGCCCTACCCTTGCGGCTCGCCAGCTTGTTGCGGGCTGCCAGGATGTTCGCTTTGGTGATTTCTGTCAGACGTTTGTTATTAAATGCCGGCTTGAGAGAGCTCTCAAGAATAGACTCAACATTGCGTAGATGAGAGGCGCGCCATTGAATCTTGTTCTCCTCAAGCCACAGGTCGGCGAAATCCGGGAACAGCGGCGACTGATCGGTTTCCTGCTCCGGATCAGCCATTGCATTGGAAGCCCGACCCGTGCCGGATAGCGCGCCTGCCTTGGCCAGCTTTTTCAAGTTCCTGCTGCCCGGAAAGAATTCAGCGTAATCGAATTCACCTAAAAGGATTTTGGCCTCAACCTTCTGAAGAAGAGCTTCGCATTTTTTACGATTGGCCGGCGTATCTGGCAGCGCGGTCTGTTCCCTGCACCGTAGCCCCTCAAACATAAAATCTAGATAAAGCTTGCCGGTCTCCTTTCGCTCTCTCACCTTACCCATGACATACCGCTCCGCTTGCCATAGGAATTGACAGGTGTTCGTGCTCACGAGCACCGACCAGCATCTCTTTTTCGACTTCTTCCCAGAGGAAAAGAATTTTCCGCCGGCCGAAAGGCTTAATGTAATGCTTGCCCTCCAACAGCACAGTGTCTTTAAGACATTGACGAATTGTCCGGCAGTCGTATTTGATGCGGCCAGCAAGCTCTTCAGTGGTCAGGTAGGTGTAGGAATTTTCCATCGAAATCTTCCTTCTGTTGCGCTACGCTAAATCAACAAAAGACATTCTCCATATCAGAATGCCATCCTAAATGACATTTTAAGCAACAAAAGTACATTTGCAAGCATTTTTTGCCATTCTGGATGACATTTTTTAATTAAGGATGGTCAGAAATGGTTCGATGCCATCTCGCTCGGCTGATGGGCGAGCGAAAAATGAAGATCGTGGACGTAGCCAGAGAGACGGGGCTTAACAGGAATACTGTAACCCTGCTCTACAAAGAAACAGCGCAAAGGATAGACCTGGAAGCTATTGAGAAACTCTGCCGATTATTTGAATGTGAGGTGGGAGACCTGCTCGAGTTGCAAGAAGATCATTGAGCAAATGAGATGGTTAAAGGGCCACTCTCATCGATTCAATGATGTGTTGCCGCAGCTGCTCTCCATCGCTTGACCCGTCGCGGACCAACTACTTCGTTTGCTGTGACCACAAAGCAGACCCTGTCAGATAGGGGCCTGCCCAATCCGCTATTCGAGAACAAAGGCACGCTGAGGTCGCAAAGCGAACGTTCAGATTTCGGAATAACGCCTGGGCTAAGCCGCCGGTACGGAGCGCAGCGTAGTACCGGTCGGCTTGAGCCCCTGGTTAACTGTTGATTCGTTGAAGTTCATAGGTATCGGCCTTGCACTCAAATGTGCAATCGCGAAGATAGAAAAGGTAATGATTGCCCCCAGTTCCCTTTTCGATAGGCACCCAATCGGTTGCCTCCAAAACTTCGTCTGCTTCTCCCCGGAGTGAGTAGAACTCTCCCCAATCAGGCGCGAGCTGACCAAACCTACATTGCCCCGCGTACCAGCCTTCGTCGTTTGTTGGACCCAATCGATATTGCGAACATGACCGAAAGACAAGCCGTACACGCTCATTTTCCTCAAAGCCATCATGTGCCCATGGATTTACGGTGAACTCCAACGTCAAATCAGCATCTTCGATACTGATTTTCTCATCCGGAGAATTTGGCTCCGCATTCCATCCTTTATTCAGCTTGACGAATTCAATGGCCATATACAGTTAACGAATGATATGGACTCCCCCTGCTCCCACGGCATCTATGTGCCACATTGAAGGTGTAGTTGCATATTCCGGCCCATCGTGACCGCCCATTCCGTTTGAACGTGACCGCCCGTTCCGGGTGATCGTGACCGCTCATTCCGTTTGAACGTGACCGATTTTGGACGTTTTTCCGGAATCGCTGGTCACGATGCCGGAATCCCCGGTCACGTTCCTCCGGAATCATTGCCAACACGCTGGAATTCTTCAACTTTATCCGGCATACCCCTTCCTTTTTCATCACGAGGAAGGGCGGATGCCGGCAGCGAGGATTTCCATGCGACAGATCATCGAGGTCTTGCGCCTCAAGTACGAAGCGGGCCTGAGCCATGAGCGCATTGCCCGTGCCTGCGGACTCTCCAAGGGCGTGGTCGGCAAGTATGTCAGCCTGGCCACCGCGCAGGGCATCACCTGGCCGTTGCCGGAAGGCACGGACGAGGCACGACTGGAAGCCCAGCTCTTCCCGGCCAAGACACCCCCATCTCGATTTGCTGAGCCCGACTACTTCCAGGTCCACCAGGAACTCAAGACCAAGGGCGTCACCCTGCAATTGCTCTGGGCTGAGTACGTCGAACGCCACGGCGACAAGGCCCGCCGGTACAGTCAGTTCTGCCATCACTACCGGCTCTGGCGCGGCCGGCAGCGGCGCAGCATGCGCCAGGTCCACCGGGCCGGCGAGAAGATCTTTATCGACTACTGCGGTCCCACCGTGCCGGTGGTGGACCGCAGCACCGGCGAGATGCGTAAGGCCCAGGTCTTTGTGGCTGTGCTGGGCGCGTCCAGTTATACCTTCGCCGAGGCCACCTGGAGCCAGAGCCTGCCGGACTGGATCGCCTCCCACCAGCGGATGCTGGCGTTCTACGGTGGTGTGCCGGAACTGCTGGTTCCGGACAATCTCAAGGCAGCGGTCACCAAGGCAGACCGATACACGCCCCAGCTCAACGAGACCTACGCGGAACTGGCAACCCATTACCAGACGGCGGTCTTACCGGCCCGCCCCTACAAGCCCAAGGATAAGGCGAAGGCCGAAGCCGCTGTGCTGCTGGTTGAACGCTGGATCCTGGCCCGGTTGCGTCACCGAACGTTCTTCTCACTGGCCGAACTGAACTCGGCGATTGCAGACCTGCTACCGGCACTGAACCAGCGCCCGTTCCAGGGGCGCTCCGAGAGCCGCCAGAGCCTGTTCGAAGCGCTGGACCGACCTGCACTCAGGCCACTGCCGGCAACGTCCTACGTCTACGCCGAGTGGCGCAAGGCACGACCGGGCATCGACTACCACATCGAGATCGACAAACGCCTGTACAGCGTGCCTCACGCCCTGGTGGGTGTGAAGCTGGATGTTCGGGTTACCGATACGTCCGTTGAGGTCATGCACAAAGGACAACGGGTAGCCCTGCATCCTCGCCACGGCAAGAGCCGCTTCGTGACCCTGACCGAGCACATGCCCAAGTCCCATCAGGCCCATCAGAACTGGTCACCGGGACGGTTCCTGAACTGGGCCAGTGACATCGGTCCCGCCACGCTCGACGTGGTACAGCGACAGCTTAAGGATCGCCCTCATCCGGAGCATGGCTACCGATCATGCCTGGGGCTGTTGAACCTGAGTCGACGTTACAGCCGTGACCGGTTGGAGCAGGCCTGTAGTCGAGCACTAGCTATCAACTCGGCCAGCTACCAGAGCATCAGCTCGATCCTGAAACAGGGGCTGGATCAGCTCCCGTTGCCCCTGGCCGAGGAGGAGTCGGAACTGACAGAGCTGCCAGCACACACCAACGTTCGCGGCCCCCGCTACTACCACTGATCCCGGAGAAACTGATGTTGACTCAAAACACCCTCGACACCCTGCGCCAACTCAAACTGACCGGCATGTGCGATGCCCTGGAACAGCAGCGGGCACAGCCCGACACCCACGACCTGGCGTTCGAGGAACGCCTGGCCTTACTGATCGACCGGGAGGTGCTGCACCGGGAAAACCGCCGCCTGGAACGGCTGCTGAAGGCGGCCCGGTTGCGGGTCTCGGCCTGCGTGGAAGACATCGATTACCGCCACCCGAGAGGGCTGGAGCGCTCCCGTATGGCGGGGCTGGCCAGCTGTGACTGGATCCGCCAGTCCCTGAACCTGTGCATCACCGGGCCTACCGGTTGCGGCAAGACCTGGCTGGCGTGCGCCCTGGGCAACCAGGCCTGCCGGCAGGGGCTCTCAGTCCGTTACTTGCGGGTACCGCGCCTGTTCGAACAGCTGCGCATCGCCCACGGCGATGGCAGTTACGCCCGCCTGATGAACCAACTGTTGAAAACCGACCTGCTGATCCTGGATGACTGGGGGATGCAGAAGGTCACCGTGCAACAACGACAGGATCTGATGGAAGTGATTGAGGATCGGCACGGAAGAGGCTCAACCCTGATCGCTAGTCAGTTACCAACCGAACACTGGCACGACTACATCGGCTCCGCCACACTCGCAGACGCCATTCTGGACCGGCTTCTGCACGGCGCTCACCGACTCAATCTAAAAGGAGAATCACTAAGAAAAGCCAAGGCACAAAACACGGAATCGGTTGACCCATCGTGACCGCTCAGAGTACAAAACTGACTCCAGCGTGATGGCCGTGTGCAAACCGGTCACGATCCCCGGAATGACCGGTCACGTTCGCCGGAATACGCAGTAGTCAGACTTCAATCAGAAGAGGGGGAGTCCTCATGAATGTTACAACTATTGGCATCGATTTGGCGAAAACTGTGTTCAGTATTCATGGCACCAATCAATACGGCAAGGTCGTGGTCCGCAAACGACTTAATCGTCCTAAACTGCTGGCGTTTTTTGCTCAACTATCGCCGTGTCTGATCGGTATGGAAGCCTGCTCGGGTGCCCACTACTGGGCTCGTGAGTTAACCAGGTTTGGCCACGATGCCCGGATCATCGCACCCCGGTTCGTAGCGCCCTACCGCAAGAGCAGCAAGAACGACGACAACGATGCCGAAGCCATTTGCGAAGCTGTCGGTCGGCCCAACATGCGATTCGTACCGACCAAAACTGTCGATCAGCAAGCGGTGCTTTGCCTGCACCGTATTCGTCGAGGATTGACCAAAGAGCGTACCGCTCAGATCAATCAGATTCGCGGGCTGTTGGCCGAGTTTGGACTGACCGTTCCTCAAGGTCGTTATCAGGCTCGCCATAGAATTCCGGACATCCTGGAAGATGCCGAAAACGGTTTGCCCATGCTGGCCCGTCGTTTACTTAATAACATCAATCAGCGCATCCTCCAGCTCGATGAAGAAATCCTGGCCTATGACCGGGAGATCGAAGCAATGGCACGGCGTGACGAGCGGGCCAAACGGTTAATGGCCATTCCGGGTATTGGGCCACAAACGGCGACGGCTATACTGGCCAGCGCCCCCGATCCCAGGCAGTTCAAAAGTGGAAGGCACTTTGCCGCCTGGCTGGGTCTGGTACCCCGGCAATATTCAACCGGTGGTAAGCCCCGATTGGGCAGAATTACCAAGCGCTGTCAACAACAGTGAGTTTTGACCGATTTTTATCAGTTTAGATTGTCCGGTTTTCATCAGTTTTCAGTGACCGCTTTTTGAGTGTCCGGGTCGTCAGATTCCTCCTGTTGTTGAGTAGTACCGGGAACGAGTCCGGCCTTCCGTTTGTCCTTCAGTCGGTAGCTCTCGCCCTTGATGTTCAGTGTCGTTGAGTGGTGCAGCAGCCGGTCCAGTATTGCGGTGGCGATGACCTGATCTCCGAACACCTCGCCCCAGTCCATAAAGCTCTTGTTGGACGTCAGGATGGTGCAGGCGCGCTCATAACGACGGTTGATCAGCCGGAAGAACAGGCTGGCTTCCTCCCGGGTCATGGGCAGGTAACCGATCTCGTCCAGGATCAGGACCTTCGGGTAAGTCAGTTGTTGTAGCTGACGGTCCAGCCGGTTTTCCTGCCGCGCTTTCATCAGGGTGCTGACCAGGCGGTCCAGAGTCATGAACAGAACGCGATGCCCGGCTTCGGCAGCCTTCACGCCAAGTGCGACAGCCAGGTGGGTTTTACCCACCCCGGGCGGGCCCAGTAACACAACGTTCTCATTGCGCTCCACGAACCCCAGTCCGGACAGGTCCCGGATCAGCTTGCGGTCGATGCTCGGCTGGAAGCTGAAGTCGAATTGCTCCAGGGTTTTGATCCAGGGCAGGCGAGCCTGTTTCAGGCGGGTATCCAGGCCTTTCTGGTGGCGGCCACCCCATTCCTGGGCCAGGGCCTGTTCCAGGAACTCCCGGTAGTTCAGGTCTTTCTTGCTGGCGTGTTCACAGAGACTGTCCAGCGTGGCTTGCAGGTGGTCCATCTTGAGCCGGTCGAGGAGTTGGTCAAGGTTCATTGCAGCACTTCCTCATACACCGCCAGGCTTCGGTGCTGCACCGGCATCACGTCCTGCCACAAGGGACTATGATGGTCCTCAATAGCCTGCCAGCCGTCCTTGCGATCCGTGAGTCGGTGGCGAGCCACTTCCTGGCCACGGATGTCGTAGACGGTCAGTTCATCGTCCAGGCTGATGCGGATCGTGACCTGTTGCCCACAGCACTGGGCGGGCACACTGTACCGATTTCCCCGCACATCGATGTAGGCATCCCAACTAACATGGCGGACATCGTAGTATCGGGTGTCGAAGTCCGTTGCTGGCCTTGCCAGCAGGTGTGGCTTCTCGGCGTCGAACCGCTCCAGCGGTGTTTGCTGGAACTGCCGCAGCAGACGTTGATGGGCACAGGTTGTTAACCAGTGCTCCAGCAACTGATTCAGGTGCGCGTAGCTGTCGAAGCTGCGGTACCGCTGGAAGAAGTGGTGCTTTACGTAGCCCACCATCCGCTCGGTCTTGCCTTTGGTTCTGGGGCGCTGAGGGCGACAGGCTTTGGCAACGAACCCATAATGATTGGCCAGCTCCAGGAAGCCGGTATTGAAGGTGACCTTGCCATCACGGTCATGACGAACCACCGCCGCCTTCTGGTTATCCACCAGAACACTGGCGGGGACGCCATCAAAGTACCGGAAGGCTTGCACCAGGGACTCGTAGGTGTGTTCCGCATCCTGGCGTGGGCCGGCCCAGACGTGAAGGTATCGGGAGTAGCCCAGCACGTTCACCGCGATGTTGGGGTCGTTTGCGGGAGAGGGCGAAATGACACCCGAAGGGTAGCGTCTATTGCAGAAATTCAATTAAAAAGGATGCCCTCAGTAGTTATCTTTTTTAGACATCCAAATGGAATCGGCCATAGGACATAAATGTAAGCCAAATTGATATTCAGCCCCCTCTCTCAATGGTCAACACAGCTCACAAGTATTGTCTGTGAGAAAGGACTCGCCCTCTTAGGTGACTAACAGGTTCCGCATATCAGTGAACGCGGACAATAAAGTCCAACCATTTAGACTCATGCCCCAACCAAAACAGTCTAAAGTCCCGACGGCAACGAAACACCGACGCCGAATTCATAGACGAGTTGACCACCAAAATAAGCAGTTGTGACGATCAGTCCTGCAATCGCCAGCTCGAATACCACTGCACCCCAGCAGAGGCGCCTCGATAGAACGGTGCCTCGCCACCAAATAACTGCGCGTAGCAGCCCCCAAGCCACTAAGACACCTGCTGTAATACTTCCCAACTCCTCATGCCTTTCTAATATTGCAAGGGACGTACCGTTGGCCAGCGCGACATCGAGCGCAAGGTCACCAAAAACAAAAGCGACTGCGGCGGCCAGCCCCGCGCCTAGCCCGAGTCCAGCCGAGATATTAGCAATAGCACCGCGACCATCGAGGGACACACCCCGAGAAACAACGACGAAATCGAACGCCGCCAGCGATAACGCAAAGACGATTGGGAAATGCACAATCAATGGGTGGATTTGTTCAATCGGTAACATTGGGTATAGCTCCTATGAAATAAATGGAATATTTGGTGTGCACGAGTTAGAACCACACTCTAAAGCCGGCAACCAATGCCAGATTGTCAACGTCTCCGCCGTCGGCACGGGTCAGATCAGCCGTGTTGCCATATTGGCGCTTCCAGCTGACGCCGATATAAGGCGCGAATTCTCGACGAACTTCGTAACGTAATCGCAGACCTAGTTGCACATCATTCAACCCGCTACCGACGCCAAATCTAGGTACTGAACTGGCTGCAATATTGGTTTCAAATCGAGGTTGCAGTATGAGGCGTTGCGAGAACAACAGGTCGTAAGTGCCTACTAATCTAGCCGAGACGTCGCCATCCTCGCTGATAAAGAGGGCGGGCTCGACTTCGAATCGATAAGGCGCTAAACCTTGGACGCCCAGCACCGCAAAACTGCGATCCTGATCGGGGCCAGAGCCATACTGTCGGTCATAGCGCAGGCCGACCTGCAAATCCCAAAACGGCGCGATCATTCGGCTATAGAGCGCTTGAAGTTCCAACTCGCCGCCGTTTGCTGATGTTTGGTCGTCACCTTCAAATTTCATCCACAGTTTGTTGGTGTCGGTGCCATACCAGCCCTGCATATCCCAGCGCAACGTATCGGCGCCGTCGTTATCGCGATACTCGAACTGGTCTGCGATGATCATACCCAGCGGTAAGTTGTCTTCAACGGGTTCCGGCCAACCGGATTCCTCCGCAAAAGCAAACGTATGGAGAACAATCAAAAAGCTGCCTAGCACAATTCGAATCGAGGGGGATGTGGTGAGCAATTGATTATCCATTGCGGTTCTCCGATGACACTGCATCATTGGTCACCGACACCACTCGAAACATACCCATGTCCAAGTGATACAACAGGTGGCAGTGGAAGGCCCAGTTGCCGGGGGCATCTGCACTGATCAGCGCGGTCAGCCGCTCACCAGGCTTCACGTTGAGCGTGTGTTTGCGTGGCCGGTATTCACCGGCGCCATTCTCGAGTTCCATCCACATACCGTGCAGGTGAATCGGATGTTCCATCATGGTGTCGTTGACCAGCACCAAGCGCAGGCGTTCGCCATACTTAAAGTGGACAGGACCATCCACTTCAGAAAACTTTTTACCATCGAACGACCACATGTACCGATCCATCACGCCGGTCAGGTGCAATTCTACTTCGCGTTCCGGAGTCCGTTGATCGGGATACGGCGACAGGCTGCGTAAATCGGTGTACACCAACACGCGACGGCCATTGTTCTCCAGTCCGTCACCCGGTTCGCTCAGGCGATTACTCGGAAATTCAGCAACCATTGTGTTGCCTTTACCGTGACGGTCCGGGCCATGCTTTACTGGCGATGATGCTGTTGACATGCCAGTGCCTCTATTGCGTGACATGTCCATACTGTCCATCGTCTGCTTCTTAGCAGGCATTTCACCCGGCATCGCCATAGTCCCATCTTTCATGTTCATCGCAGGCACGCCATCTTTGGGTGCCGACGTCATACCCGGCATGGCCATCGCACCCATGCCCATATCCTTCATTGTGCGCACCGGAGGATTGCCTAGCGGCGGTATTGCTGCCTCGAGCCCTGCTTTGGATGCCAGGGTTCCGCGCGCATAACCGCTGCGGTCCATGGAGGCTGCGAAAATCGTGTATGCCGCCTCGTCGACAGGCTCGACAATGACGTCATAGGTTTCCGCCACGCCAATTCGAAATTCATCAACAGCGACCGGCTGAACATTCTGCCCATCTGCTTGTACCACGGTCATTTTCAGTCCCGGGATGCGGACATCGAAGTAGCTCATCGCAGCGCCATTGATAAACCGCAGGCGTATGCGCTCTCCCGGCCGAAACAAGCCTGTCCAATTGGAATCTGGTGCCATTCCGTTAATTAAATAGGTATAGGTCGCAGCGCTTACGTCGGCGATATCCGTAGGCGCCATCCGCGATCGCGCCCAGACCATGCGTTCTCGAACCGTTTTACCCCAACCGTTTTCTTCAGCATCGTTAAACAACTCGGGAACTGTTCGGCGTTGATAGTTGTAGTAATCGCTTTGCTTCTTCAGTTTCTTCAGAACGCTCATTGGGTTCTCAAACGTCCAGTCA
This sequence comes from Marinobacter sp. DSM 26671, assembly GCF_900112835.1. NCBI lineage: Bacteria > Pseudomonadati > Pseudomonadota > Gammaproteobacteria > Pseudomonadales > Marinobacteraceae > Marinobacter > Marinobacter sp. DSM 26671. Next base: position 20,371 of record NZ_FONF01000030.1, read on the forward strand.
GAAAGCATGACCACATATTCGCGGTCGTATGCAAACGGTTCGGGGGCAATCGGATCAATAATTAACGGCCCATAGTGACCTTGCTGTTCCTGCAATCCAGAATGACTGTGATACCAGTACGTGCCACTTTGCTTTACCGGAAAGGCGTAACGAAACGTCTCACCTGGCTTGATACCCGCATAGCTGACACCGGGGACGCCATCCATTTCATAGGGGAGCAGTAAGCCATGCCAGTGAATGGAAGTGTCTTCATCCAGTTGATTTGTGACCCTAATAACTGCGTCCTGCCCTTCTTTTAGGCGAACAAGCGGACCGGGAATGGAACCACTGATCGTCACCGTATCGCCCATTCGCCCGCCAATATCAAGGGGCTGACGGGTAATATTGAGATCAATCGGGCCGGTTGCTTGTTCGGGGCGTAAGCCTAAGCCTAAGGTTTCTCCGGCAAAAGCCGGGACCAAAGAATTGAGCCCAAGGATTGCACCTGTAGCACCCGCTTGCGTTATAAAGCGGCGTCTTGATTTCGAATACATCGTTTGGTTGTTCATTGTTCGCTCCAACAAATAATCTTGGTTGCTTGCGCGCTATCCCGGCGTAAAAAGCACGCCCTGGCGGAATAACTTAGTTTTGGAAATTGGCACTATCCAGTCAATGACGACGATAGGCCACTGACATCAAAAAGTTGGCAGGCTAATTCAGCAGGCGATCATAACGATGAACTGGCGAATCGACTGTTCTCTGAGGCGGAACATGCTCGCGTGCCGAGTTCGAAGTGACCTGCGCTTGAGGCCATATGGATTCACTGAATTTGAATACAGCGACAAGATTGTCGTCGAGGTCATCGATGCGCGTCGTCGGTTGGAGGGCATCCTGTTGGAGATGCTCTGTGGCATTAACCGCACAATGGGTAAAGCAATGGTCATAAGAACACTCACCATCGCACGGTCCACCATCGACTGAATGATGCGCATGTTCGTCTATCCCTGTGCTTGCATTTGCATAGCACACCCCGACACCCGCGCCTAAGACCAAGGGGAGGACCAGAAACGAAGATATATAAAGGCGGAGGATCGACATGCTTGCCACAATATACTCCCCCGGCGTATTTAACAAGGCCAAGCGACCAGGATTAGAATCATTCAATCTTGGCTGCGCATCAACGGTCACGTGAGAACTCGAGACTGATATCAAGCTGATGGTCGTTGTATACTCCTAAGGAGTATGTCGACCGAGTGATAACACCATGTCCAACCTTGAAAAATCAGATTTGCCCGCCTCTCGAAAAGCGATTTCGAGGCGCCTTAAGCGAATCGAAGGTCAAGTCCGCGGCGTAGATCGAATGCTGGAACAAGGTCGCTACTGTGTCGACATCTTGCAACAAATTCAGGCCACGAAAGCCGCGTTGAAAAAAGTTGAAACCGAACTTCTACGTGATCATGCAAATTCCTGTATTGAAGGTGCACTTAGAGAAGGCTCTTTGGATGAGCAAAGAGATAAGATCGTTGAACTCGTCGATCTGTTTGAACGAGGTCGCTGAGGGTCTGGTACCGAGAAAAAGTGCCTGCGTCTAGGCCGCCTCGCGTGAGCGTTTTACAATCTCAGAGACCGTGTTCTTGCTAATACCGAGATCCCGTGCAATCCATCGATAGCTCTTACCTTGTTCAATGAGGTGAAGCACTTTAGGTGAAAGTTTGTCGGATTTTGGGCGGAAGCCCTTCTTTCGGCCCAGCTTTTTGCCGCGAGCTTTTGCTGCAGCAAGACCGGATTTTACGCGTTCACTAATTAAATCACGTTCAAATTCTGCGATGCCGGATAGAAAGGTTGCCATCATCCGACCATGGGATGTCGATAGATCAAAGGTCATGCCGCTTATGGCGACCACCGAGACTTTCCAGTTTTCCAGGTCGCGGAGCGTGTTGAGCAGGTCGATGGTTGATCGACCCCATCGAGACAATTCTGTCACGACTACCGCATCGATTTCCCGGCGTTGCGCCAAGGCCATAATTTTCTTTCGTTCTGTGCGATCCAATTTCGCACCTGACCCCGTTTCCTTGAAAACTCCAATGACGTCGTAGTTCGCTCGCTTAGCGAATGCTCGAAGATCGCGTGCCTGCCGCGCACACGATTGATCAGCTGTCGACACTCGACAATAAATGGCTACCCGGTGTCCCAATTAAACCTACCTCTCTTCAAGGCTTGCAAAGCCGCATGTTTACTGGCTGGATTGGTGTCCTGTTTAGCCTTTAGTTTAACTGGGACAGTATCGCATGCCAAGACGCACCATTCTGACCGAACGACAACGGGAAGCACTGTTCGGATTGCCAGCGGATGAAGACTCGATGCTCCGCCACTACGTGTTGAGTGACGAGGACATGCAGCATGTCAAAACAAGGCGACGCCCCGGCAACCGATTGGGTTTCGCATTGCAGCTATGTGCCTTGCGGTATCCCGGTCGACTACTCCAACCAGGCGAATTCATCCCAGACCCAATTATCAAATTTATTGGGGCGCAACTGGGTTTGTCGAAAAGCGACCTTGCCGACTATGCGGAGAGACGGCAGACACGCTATCAGCATTCGGTGTCGCTCCAGAATCTATACGGCTATCGAACTTATCAGGCTTCTGACCTAGATTTCGCCCAGTGGCTGGCATCAGCCGCTGAACAGGCCCACTCTAACGAAGGGTTGGCACGCGAAGTGGTCGCCCAAATGCGCCTTCGGCGCATTGTTGTACCGGCACCTTCAACGGTTGAACGATTGTGTGCAGATGCTCTGGTCGCCGCCGACAATCGTATCTCTAGGCGCATCGCGGATCGTCTCGACAACACCACAGTGGACAGACTCACCGCATTGCTCAGCGAAACAACGGTGACAGGCGTCACCCGATTCGTCTGGTTGCGCCAACACGAACCGGGCAGCAACTCACGGGTGGTCAATGGGTTGCTCGATCGGCTGGAACGGATCGTTGATTTGGAACTCAGCCCTTCTTTGCTTCAGGGTGTGCCCTCGCACAGAGTAGCCCGCCTTCGTCGCCAGGGTGAACGCTACTATGCCGATGGCATGCGTGATCTACCTACGCATAGAAAACTGGCGATACTAGTCGTCTGTGGTGTTGAATGGCATGGCGCAATCGGTGACGCCATCGTCGAAACCCATGATCGAATTGTGGGTCGGCTGTACCGTGCTTCTGAGCGTTTTAGAGATGATCAAATTAACGATCAACGTGCGCTCATCCAACAAACACTCAAAACTTTTTCCGAAGTAGGCGCATCGATCATCGCGGCGCGAGAAGCCGGCGAGCCCGTCGACACAGCCATTGAACAGGATTGCGGCTGGGAGGTATTCAATCGCCTGGTCGAAGATGCCACCGCTGTGAATGCCAAAGTTGGAGCCGATCCTCTGGATTTTGTGAACAGTGGCTACGCTAGATTTCGTCGCTATGCACCACGGTTTCTGAACACACTCGCGATCGAAGGTGCGCAGTCAGCAGGACCGATACTCAAAGCAATTAACGCACTCCAACAACTGAACCGATCGAATAATCGGGGGTTACCAAACAATCTACCGATAGCCTTCGCTAGACCCAAATGGCGAAAGAGGTTGCAGCGCACAGACCGTCGAACTTGGGAAACTGCGATTCTTTTCGCTATTCGCGATGCATTTAGGGCAGGCGACATCTGGTTAAAAAATAGCCGTCGATATGCAGAGCCATCGAAAGAGTTGATACCGGTTAACGCCGTTGCAACGTCATCAGCACTGGCAGTACCGTTGGACCCTCTCGACTGGTTAACGCAACGGAAACAGGTGCTGGCTCAAGCATTTGAAGCCACAGGCGAAGCCGCACGCCGTGACCGGCTACCAAACGGGCTAATTCAAGACGGCGTACTCAAACTCTCCAAATTGGAGAAACAGGCGCCCGACAATGCCCATCAGCTAGTCATGGATTTGTACCGGCGTGTACCGCAAACACCGGTCACTGACATTCTGTTGTCGGTAGACCGTGAAATCGGGTTTACAGAAGCTTTCACAGATTTGCGAACAGGAGCGCCGTGTCGTGACCAAATCGGGCTCCTAACCGTACTACTCAGTGACGGCGTCAATTTGGGCCTTCGCAAGATGGGTGCCGTATCTACCACGCATTCTTTCTGGGAGTTGCTTAGGATTTCTCGGTGGCACGTACAAGACGATGGCTATCGGCAAGCACTTGCGATGATCGTAGACGCGCAAAGTCGACTGCCTATGTCCAAAGTCTGGGGGCCCGGAGAGTCCGCGTCGGCCGATGGTCAATTCTTCCGAGCCTCAGGGCCTGGCAAAGCCATGAATGTGGTGAACAGACGCTATGGCATAGACCCAGGGATAAAGGGGTATACCCATGTCTCCGATCAGTATGCTCCGTTCTCGATGCAAGCGATTCCGGCAACAGCACACGAAGCGCCTTATATTCTCGACGGACTGTTGTCGAATGACGCCGGACGGCGAGTGAAGGAACAATATGCAGATACCGGTGGGTTTACCGATCATGTGTTCGCCATGTGCTCACTGCTGGGCTACCGTTTTGCACCTCGTATTCGCGATCTACCGGCGAAACGCCTGTATGCATTTAATCCAAGCGAGGTACACAAGACACTGAGGCCGTTGGTTGCGGCCAAGATCAACGAAGACCTTATCGTACGCAATTGGCCCGACATCCTCCGGTTATCAGCAAGTGCAGCGGCAAACACAGTGAAACCCAGTCAGCTCTTAAAACGACTATCTGCTTACCCGCGACAGAATGAACTGGCTGTCGCCCTACGTGAGATCGGTCGAGTTGAACGATCGTTGTTTATGATGCAGTGGATGTTGGACGCTGAGTTGCAACAGCGCGTACAGATGGGGCTCAACAAAGGTGAGTCACACCACGCCCTAAAGCGCGCAATCAGTTTTCATCGTCGAGGTGAGATTCGTGATCGATCCTCTGAGGGACAACACTATCGAATTGCTGGGATGAATCTCATTGCGGCAATCATTATCTATTGGAACACCAAAAAGCTGGGGGAAATTGTCGAGACACTCACCAATGCCGGTGAGGCACCAAATCCCGATCTACTGCCCCATGTATCCCCTCTGGGGTGGGAGCATATCAATCTAACTGGTGAATACCATTGGCCCGATGCTTAGGGTGTCATTTCGCCCCCTCCCGCAAACAACCCCATGTTGACGGTACAGATCCGGCCACCGATTTCGGTCCGGAGCTGGCCCCAGTCATGCTGAAGCTGCTTGCCCGGCTGCGTCTCGTATCGAACCGTTTGCTTACTGGCTCGAAGGGGGCGCTTGGGTTGTATGTACTCGCGGACCAGCGTTGAGGAGCCGCTGTACCCTTGTTCCCGCAACTGCTGGAAAATGACCTCGGCGTTCCAGACCTCATTCGCCAACTGCTGATCGATAAAAGGCTTGAAGGGATCCAGCTTGCTGGGCCGGCGTGTTTTGGGCTTGCCCGTCGGTGGTGCTGGCAGGGCCAGATAACGTCGCACCGTGCGTTCTGAACAGCCAATCCGGTGGGCAATGTCCACGATGTGTGCCCCTTGTACCCGTAGTTGCTTTATCATGAGAAAGTCCTCTCGGCTTTGCATGAGTCTTTTCCTTTCAGGTTTCGTCACCTTCAAGAAAAGGCCATGCGGGTCGGGAGGACAATCTATCCTGACAATTTACGGACTTTTAGCACTGTTGCTGACAGCGCGGAGACAAATACCTGCGAACGTTGTTAATCCATGGCACGCGGGCGGTGATTGCCAAGCTGGCCAATAAAGATGACCGGCTCAGCCGCTGGGCAAAAGAGTTGGTGGAACGTCGCGGGTATAAGAGAGCCGCTGTCGCATTAGCGGCCAAGAATGCCCGGATTATCTGGGCGCTACTGATGAACCAAAGTGAGTTTAAAACACAGCCTGTAGAGGGCTGATAACCGAGCACCAACGACAGGCAGAACACGCCTGCCAGCCGAGTCCTGCAACGGCAAGCGATGACGGAACGGTCAGACCGAGAGTGATTGAACCTGATAAGCTTTGCGGCTGATACAAGCCGACTAACGAATGAGGTCACCACTCACACGCATCATCATCCTGGCCCGGGCAACAATGCCCACAAAGAGGCCGAATGTAGAGCTGCAGTCTCAAACCGCTTCGAATTCAAATGGCGTTGCTTGACCGCAGGGGGAGTCCATGTAGCTGAGCTTAGCGGCGCCCTTGTAATGGAGGCGAAGCCGCAATGAAAAGGGCGTCCGGCGGCCATCGGCCGCGTACTACAGCGACTTGTTGGGCGGGTCACAGTGGAAACTGAAGGATAGAGACTTTTATACCCCTTCCGGTATACCGGAGTTCCCGTCAAGTTTGGTGATCCGCCATTTTTCAGGGTCTTCCCTCTCAAAAGCGATGTCATAGTCGAACGTGTTCTCGACGCGGAGAAGGCACACACAAAATTCCTTCTTACGTGCTGACTCTAGTTCCCAAAGTCGACGGCCCAATGAGTTCAAAGCCTCGAACAAAGCCTTTTCCCGGAACGGATCAACTAAGAGAACCTCATCATGAGTAACTACTGAGGCGTTCGATCCGAAACGGCATTCCTGTGATTCAAAGCGCCAGTAAGCCTGCTTCCACGTAGGCGAGATCCGCTGTATGCCGGAAATAAATTCTTGCGCCAGTTCAACAATTACTTTCGCCGCTTTATCGGTTTTCACAACTTCTCCCTATGCGCCCAACGCCGCGCTCTGCGGCAAATTTGAAGCGCAGCGGAGAATTTGTCCGACAGCAGCGCCTTGTTAGGCGAGAGAATGCACCGCCAGAAAATCATACGGCCACACCGAAGAGCGCACCGACCCCAGCCGTCAAAGCCATTGCCAGAGCCCCCCAAAACGTGACCCGAGAGGCGGCCTTAAGAACAGGAGCGCCGCCGACTTTCGCTGCTAATGAGCCTAGTAAGGCAAGGAACACCAATGAACTGCCAGGGACGACCCACATAAGTAACCACTCCGGAAACGATAGGACGACACATAAGGGAAGGGCCGCACCTACCGAGAATGTGCCTGCCGACGCCAATGCAGCCTGAATTGGACGGGCCGTAGAGACCTCTGAGATGCCAAGTTCATCGCGTGCATGTGCCCCAAGTGCATCCTGCTTCATCAGTTGACTTGCTACGCTGTCTGCGAGCGCCCGGTCTAACCCGCGCCTGACGTAAATCTCGGCAAGCTCCGCATGCTCTTGTTCAGGCGCATCAGCCAGCTCGGCTTTCTCTCTGGCAAGGTCGGCCCCCTCCGTATCGGCTTGAGAGCTGACTGACACGTACTCACCTGCTGCCATCGACATAGCACCTGCAACGAGACCAGCTACGCCTGCGACTAACAAAGCCTTGGAGTCCGCCCCTTCTGCTGCCACCCCCAAGACCAGGCTCGCAGTAGATACAATCCCGTCGTTTGCACCAAGAACCGCAGCACGAAGCCAACCGATTCGATCTGTTTTGTGTCTTTCAGAGTGTCTCATGCGAAGTCCAAATATAAGGTGAGCAGTAGCGCCTAACGCTGAAATAAGCGGCGGCCCGACAGGGACGTCCGGTGGAGGCCGCAGGCCGGAACGAACTTAATTGATTTGTTAAGTGGCTGGACATTCACCACCCCAAGTATCGGTTGGCACACTGGCTAGTTCGCTGGGAGCAGGGAATGCTTTCTTGAATGTGAAAGCCTCCGCGGTTGGGCCATGCTCTCGCAGAATGTTCAGCTTTTGCGCTGCTTCTTCGACTGACGGAATGTGACCGGCAGGCACCCACCAAAGCACCATATATGCCTCACCCATTTTGTTGAACCACTCTTTCTTGCGGCGCATGATCTCGACGTGGGCAGACCGATAAACGTAATTGTGCAAAGCCTCGACCGAATCCCAGAGGGAAAGATTCACGATTTTATCGGAGCCGAAATAATCAATGCCGGTGGCATCACCTTCTTCGGTTTGCAGCCTCCAAACAAACCCCGGAGACTCCTCTGCCAACGCATTGATCCTGTCGAGATTCGCAACAAAATCCGAAAGCTGCGGGGAATCAATCGGAGCCAAAAGAGTGGCAATGTTGAGTTGCGCAATATGATACTTACTCACAGTTTCCTCCCTGAAAACACTTAACGCCGCCAGCATGCGCGGCTACGAAATGGAGGCGAAGCCGCAATGTAGTAGGCGTCGCCGTGCCTGGCCTTGTTAAATTCAGTCTGACTGAT
>NZ_FONF01000014.1:0-110532 GCF_900112835.1 Marinobacter sp. DSM 26671
ACTCGGGGCGAACGGAGCTGCTTGACCGGTTGAATGCTAGTGTCTGTGAATACTGCACCCAACCCTCGGGTCGTCTGGAAGTGCACCATGTGCGCAAACTGAAGGACATCTCGAAGGGTACGGAGCCATGGAAAAGGCTCATGATGGCAAGACGCAGAAAGACCCTGGTCCTATGCTTTGACTGCCACCGTGATCTGCACAAGGGGACACTACCCGACCTACGCGCTTTCCGGAAAAAGCTTGTTGGAGAGCCGTATGCATAGAAATGTGCACGTACGGTTCGGTGGGGGGGCAACGGCTAACCTCTTTGTGAGGCGCACGTGCCCTACCCAACCGCTTCAATTCGTTATGGTCGAATGGTTTTAGAGAACGCTTATGGCCCTGAAACCCTCGATCTGGCGATGCCGTTTGAAGTCCAGATCTGGAACGGGACTGATTTTGAGCTGCACAGTGATGAAATTTGCTGGGCTTACAATACCGCTGATGCGGTGATAACGGACATACCTCCGAACACCTCCGTGGATGCCAATTCAGGGACAATCAATAGCGGTCGGCCTGCCGCTGGAGCGCCGATCCGTCTCACTGCGCCGGGAGAAGGTAACACCGGTAATGTTCAGGTTGAATATCCCGTGCCTCTATATTGGCAGTCTGACTTCGACGGCGACGGTGTTGAGGAAAATCCGCAAGCAACCGCGACATTCGGCGTCTATCGGGGCCACGACAGAGTGATCTACTGGCAGGAACGATAAAAAAGGGCAGGACCTGAGTCCTGCCCCAAAACATCAACGAACCCCGGCGGTTCGCCAATCGTCAGTCGTCTTCGTGTTCCGGATGGTCCATCCCCAGTTCGTTGATCTTCCGGGTCAGCGTATTCCGTCCCCAGCCCAGAAGTATTGACGCATCACGGCGTCTGCCGCCGGTGTGCTTCAGGGCGGTCTCGATCATGATTTTCTCGAACTCGGGCACGGCCGTATCGAGAATGCCTTTCTTGCCCCGCTTGAGTTCCTGTTCGGCCCAGTTTTTCAGGCCTTCCTGCCAGGTTGTCCCGGTGGTCGGTGTTTCTGCCTGGTGCAGCAATTCCGGGGGCAAGTCATCAATGTGGATCTCGCGACCGCTGGCCATGACGGTCAGCCAGCGGCAGGTGTTCTCCAGCTGGCGGACGTTGCCCGGCCAGGGCAGGGTGGTCAGGTATTCTTCCGCTTCTTCACGCAGGATCTTCGGCTCTACGGCCAGCTCTTTTGCGGCCCGTTTCAGGAAGTGCTGCATCAGGCGGGGGATGTCTTCCCGCCGCTCGGCCAGCTTTGGCAGATGCACGCGAATAACGTTCAGGCGGTGGAAGAGGTCTTCACGGAAGGTGCCCGCCTGGACCAGCTTTTCCAGATCCTGGTGCGTTGCCGCGATGATGCGCACATCCACCTTTATCGGGGTGGTGCCACCTACGCGGTAGAACTCGCCATCGGCCAGAACCCGCAATAGTCGGGTCTGGGTGTCCGCGGGCATGTCGCCGATTTCATCGAGGAAAAGGGTGCCGCCGTTGGCCTGTTCAAAACGACCCTGTCGGGCGGCGCCGGCACCGGTAAAGGCGCCTTTTTCGTGGCCAAACAGTTCGGATTCAATCAGGTCCTTTGGAATAGCGGCCATGTTCAGGGCAATGAACGGGTGGTTGGCCCTGGGGCTGTGGTTATGCAGTGCCTGAGCCACCAGCTCCTTGCCTGTGCCGCTCTCGCCGTTGATCAGCACGGTAATATTGGAGTGGGACAGCCTGCCAATGGCGCGGAAAACTTCCTGCATGGCCGGTGCTTCACCAATAATTTCGGCGTTTCGCTGGGCCATCTCGGCCTGAGGCTCACCACTGGCCCGCTTCTCGTGGCTATGGGCCACAGCGCGTTTGACCAGCGCCACGGCGTCATCCACATCGAAGGGCTTGGGAAGGTATTCAAACGCGCCGGTCTGGTAGCTGGTCACCGCGCTCTCGAGGTCCGAGTGGGCGGTCATTATGATCACGGGCACGTCCGGGTGAACGTCCACAATCTGGGAAAGCAGGGTGATGCCGTCAACGCCGGGCATGCGGATATCGCTGACGATGGCATCCGGCTGTTCGTGCTCCAGCCGCATCATGATGCTTTCACCACTGTCAAAAACTCGGGGCTGCATACCGGCCTGGTTAAGGGCGCGCTCCAGCACCCAGCGAATACTGCGGTCGTCGTCTATGATCCAGACGTTCGCCGGTTGGCTCATGGGGTGTCCTCCAGAGGCAGGAAGATGATGAAGTCGGTTCGGCCTGGTTCGCTTTCGCATTCAACCAGTCCGCGGTGTTGACCGATGATGCTCTGGGTGATGGAAAGCCCCAGACCGGTGCCACTGGCACGGCCACTGATCATCGGATAGAAAATGTTCTGCACCAGCTCCGGCGGAATTCCGGGTCCGTTGTCGATCACGTCGACCCGACACACCAGTTTGTGGCGGCGGTTGCCAATGGTGAACTGACGCAGGGTGCGGGTGCGGAAGGTAATAGTCGGCGGTTCCTCGGAACTATGCCCCGCCTGGTTTTCGAAGGCCGCTTCCATTGCGTTCCGGGCGATGTTTAGAAACGCCTGGATCAGTTGTTCCTTGTCACCCTTGAACTCCGGAATGCTGGGGTCGTAATCCCGTTTGAAATTCAGTCGCCCTTTGCTCTCAGCCTCGAGCAGTGTGCCAACTCTTTCCAGTATTTCATGGATGTTGGTCGGCGCCAGCTTCAGTGCCTTGTTGGGGCCCAGCATCCGGTCAACAAGGCTTCTGAGGCGGTCTGCCTCGTCAATGATGACCCGAGTGTATTCCCGCTGGTCTTCACTGCTGAGTTCACGATCAAGCAGCTGGGCCGCGCCACGGATGCCGCCCAGCGGATTCTTGATCTCGTGGGCCATGCCCCGCACCAGGATACGGGTGGTCTCCTGCTGGGAGATGATGTCTTCCTCACGGCTGATCCGCATCAGCCTGTCCCTGGGCTGGATTTCGATCAGCAGTTCCGTCGGCTCCAGGCTGATAGGCGTTACGGAATAATCCACAGTGAGTCGGGAGCCGCTGGCGAGCAGAAACTCGGCTTCGCGGCGAGTGTAGGATTGCCCGTTACGGACGGCGGCAAACAGGGTTTTCAGGGCGTCTTCGGACTCGACCAGAATGTCCTGGAAGGGCTGGCCCTGGCTTCGGGTCATGCTGGTTTCGAACAGGCTTTCGGCGGCCGGATTAAGATACTGAATGCTCAGATTATCCTCGAGCACCAGGACGGCCGTAGTCAGGCTGTCGAGAATGCTCTTGTATCCGTTTTGCTGGGCCGAAGGCAATGCCATGCGTGAATCCCGTTGGTTCGACAAAGTGTGACCTCCGGAGTTTTGCAAAAAGCGAACCACTTTAGCCAGGTTCACAAATGAATGAGCAAAGTGCGGGCAAAAGGGGACATTGGCGCGGAAAAGTGCCGTAAGCTGGTGCAAATGGAAAGAAAGCCTCTGATCAGTCCGGAAAATGCGCCCCGTTGCTGATCAGAGTATGGCTGCTTTTTGGTGCGATCGCACCAAAATGGTGCGGATATGTGGGCGGCTTGGCTAGTTCAGAGCGGAAGGACGGTGAACCGTGAAGGTAATCGGTGAGCCGGTTTTTACCTGAACCCCGTTTTCATCCACGATATGGACCCGGGCTTCATGGGTTCCACGAAACACGTTGTTGACGGTGATTGAGCCGGAGGTGCTTTGCCCGACAGGCTGCCCGTCCAGGGTCACTTCGTATTTGTGGCCGGGCTGGAGGCCGGGGGTGCTGCGCACCTCGAACTGGACATCGCCGCTGCCACTGTAGAACGCCTGGTTGTTATCCGGATAGGCGAAGGACAGACTTTCGTAGGCAGCGCCTTCTCGCTGAACTTCTTCACGAAGCTTTTCGGTTTCCTGCACAGCCTCTGGCTTGGGCAGGGTGATCGTCGTGACCGGCTTGACCTCTACCGCTTCAGCGCCTTCGCTGGGCTCGTCAGAATAGGTGACGTTGCCGTAGGCATCAACGTTGCGATAAACCTCGGCCGAGACCGGAATCGCCAGAAAAAACAGAAGGCCGGTAACCAATCCAGACTTTGGATTCATAAGCTCACCTGTTATTGGGTTTCCCCGATTATCGGTGGCGCCCGGGGTCTTTTCAACGTCTGCAGCCCCGGATGTTGGTTACATATCGTTAAGGGCTGCAGGCACTGTGCTTTTGCTCAAAAAAAAGCCCCGCACGAGGGCGGGGCTTGTCTGCTTTCTCTCTAAAGAGAGATATTAGCAGGAGTAGTACAGATCGAACTCGACCGGGTGAGTGGTCATGTTCAGCTTCTCGACTTCACCGCGCTTCAGATCCACGTAGCCCGCGATCATGTCCTCGGTGAATACGCCGCCACGGGTCAGGAACTCGTGGTCCGCTTCCAGGCAGTCCAGGGCTTCAGACAGGGTTTCGGCAACCTTCGGAATGCTCAGCGCCTCTTCCTTCGGCAGGTCGTACAGATCCTTGTCCATGGCATCGCCAGGGTGGATCTTGTTCTGGATGCCGTCCAGGCCGGCCATCATCAGCGCCGCGAACGCCAGGTACGGGTTGGCCGCCGGGTCAGGGAAGCGAACTTCGATACGACGCGCCTTCGGGCTGTTCACGTACGGGATACGGATGGAGGCCGAACGGTTGCGGGCGGAGTAGGCCAGCATAACCGGTGCTTCGTAGCCCGGAACCAGGCGCTTGTAGCTGTTGGTTGCCGGGTTGGTGAAGGCGTTGATGGCCTTGGCGTGCTTGATAACACCACCAACATAGTACAGTGCCGCTTCGCTCAGGCCGGCATAGCTGTCGCCTGCGAACAGGTTCTTGCCGTCTTTGCTCAGGGACATGTGTACGTGCATGCCGGAACCGTTGTCACCAACCACCGGCTTGGGCATGAAGGTGGCGGTTTTGCCGTAGGCGTGGGCCACGTTGTGTACGCAGTACTTGAGAATCTGTACTTCGTCAGCCTTGCGGGTCAGGGTGTTGGCGCCAACGCCGATTTCACACTGGCCGGCAGTACCGACTTCGTGGTGGTGTACTTCAATTTCCAGGCCCATGGATTCCATGGCGGCACACATGGCGCCACGCAGGTCGTGCAGGCTGTCCACCGGCGGAACCGGGAAGTAGCCGCCTTTAACGCCCGGGCGGTGACCGATGTTGTTGCGGTCGAAATCTTCGCCGGATACCCAGGCGGCTTCCTCAGAGTGGATATGGTAAGAAGCGCCCTGCATGTCTACATTCCACTTCACGGAATCAAACACGAAGAACTCCGGCTCCGGGCCGAACAGCGCGCCATCGGCGATGCCGGTGGACTTCAGGTATTCCTCGGCACGGCGAGCAACGGAACGCGGGTCACGCTCATAACCCTGCATGGTAGAAGGCTCTACGATGTTGCAGGTGATGTTGACAGTGGTTTCTTCGGTGAAGGGATCAAGAACGGAGGTTTCGTCGTCCGGCATCAGGATCATGTCGGATTCGTTGATGCCTTTCCAGCCCGCGATTGAGGAGCCGTCAAACATCTTGCCGTCTGCGAAAAAGTCTTCATCCACTTCGGTGGCAGGCAGTGTAACGTGCTGCTCTTTACCGCGGCTGTCGGTGAAGCGCAGGTCAACCCATTTGACTTCGTGTTCTTTGATCAAATCAACTGTCTTGGACATTGTGCATGCTCCGTAAGTTATACCGCACAGGCGGCTGTATTCATGTTCGTGGTGCCGGATCGCCCGGATAAACGGGTTCCGATCTGTTTCTCAGGTTCGCGCAGCTTAGCAAATGCCGTTGCGTCTTACCTGCAAATTTCGGCTGATTTCGATAAAGCAAGGCGCTTGCCAATTTTTAGGGCATGCTCCAGAACAGCGCAACTGCAAGGGTTTGGGGCATGTTCACGAGAAATTAGTAGCTCTGGGCTGGTCGCTTGCACTTAATTGGTGCACCGCGTTGGTGCATTTATTGGCTATGCGCCCTAAATGAGTGCGAGTGCTTAGTGTAGAGAATAGGCGTTTTTCTTCATATTAACGACACAGACTTTTCGCTATACTGCGCGCCGCTTCATTTTTTACCCTGTCATTTCTTGATCGTGGATCGGAAAGCACCATGCAGGGTGCCGGGCAGCCAGCTCCGGTGAATGAGTTCATTTTACGGATTTGAGACGGCATGTGCTGGGATTCTCCCTGCGATAGACCTTCTCAGGTCATTGAGTGCATGCCGCAGGAATATTTTTGTGATTGAAAAACTTCGTAATATCGCCATCATCGCCCACGTTGACCATGGTAAGACTACCCTCGTAGACCAGCTCTTGCGCCAATCCGGCACCCTGGATCGGAAGGAGCTCGATAGCGAGCGGGTCATGGATTCCAACGATCAGGAAAAAGAACGGGGCATTACCATTCTGGCCAAGAACACGGCCCTGAAATGGAACGACTACGATATCAATATTGTGGACACCCCGGGCCACGCTGATTTCGGCGGTGAGGTTGAGCGAGTCATGAGCATGGTCGATTGCGTGCTGCTGGTGGTTGATTCCATTGACGGCCCCATGCCTCAGACCCGGTTTGTTACCCAGAAGGCATTTGCCGCGGGCCTGCGCCCGATCGTCGTGGTTAACAAGATTGACCGTCCCGGCGCTCGTCCAGACTGGGTCGTGGACCAGGTATTCGACCTGTTTGACAACCTGGGAGCCACTGATGAGCAGCTGGACTTCCCGATTGTGTTTGCCAGCGCTCTGAACGGCATTGCCGGGATGGATCACGAAAACCTGGATGACAACATGGATGCCGTGTTCCAGGCGATTGTTGACCACGTGCCGGCGCCGAACGTGGATCCGGATGGCCCGTTCCAGATGCAGATCTCCCAGCTGGACTACAACAGCTTCCTCGGTGTGATCGGTATTGGTCGTATCATGCGCGGTAAGGTCAAGACCAATTCGCCGGTAACCGCCATTGGCGCCAACGGCAAGAAGCGTAACGGCCGTATCCTCAAGATCATGGGACATTCCGGTCTTCAGCGTGTTGAAGTCGAAGAAGCTCAGGCTGGCGACATCGTCTGTGTCAGTGGCATGGACGAGCTGTTTATCTCTGACACTCTTTGTGATCAGGCCAACGTTGAAGCTCTGCCGGCACTGACGGTGGATGAGCCGACCGTGTCCATGACCTTCCAGGTCAACGATTCGCCTTTTGCCGGCAAGGAAGGCAAGTACGTCACCAGCCGGAACATCAAGGAGCGCCTTGAAAAGGAGCTGCTGCACAATGTGGCGCTGCGTGTTGAAGAGGGCGACTCCGCGGACAAGTTCAAGGTATCCGGTCGTGGCGAGTTGCATCTGTCTGTACTGATTGAAAACATGCGTCGCGAGAACTTTGAGCTGGCGGTTGGTCGTCCGGAAGTTGTTATCCGCGAAGTTGACGGCGTGAAGCAGGAGCCTTACGAGAACGTCATTGTTGATATCGAGGAGCAGCATCAGGGTGCCGTCATGGAGCAAATGGGGCTGCGTAAAGGCGACCTGACCAATATGGTTCCGGATGGCAAGGGCCGGATGCGTTTGGACTATACCATTCCAGCCCGGGGCCTGATTGGTTTCCGGAACACCTTCCTTACCATGACTTCAGGCACTGGCATTCTGACTTCGACTTTCAGCCACTACGGCCCGATCAAAGTTGGCGATGTAACCAGTCGCCAGAACGGTGTCATCGTTTCTATGGCTACGGGTACCGCTTTTACCTACTCTCTGGAAACCCTGCAGAGCCGTGGCAAGCTGTTCCTGGATCCGGGGCAGGAAATTTATGAAGGGCAGTTGTGTGGTATTCACAGCCGGGACAACGACCTGGTGGTCAACCCCACCAAGGCCAAAAAGCTCGACAACATGCGGGCCTCTGGCAAGGATGAAGTCATTGGTCTCGTGCCGCCGATCAAGTTCACCCTTGAGCAGGCGCTTGAGTTTATTGATGACGACGAGCTGGTTGAGGTAACGCCGAAGTCCATCCGGCTGCGCAAGAAACTTCTGACCGAAAACGAGCGCAAGCGCGCCAACAAGAAGTAACCGCCCGGCTCTTATCGAGCATGGGTAACAAGGGCTGGATGAATCTTTCATCTGGCCCTTTTTTTATGGTGTTAAGCTAAACTCCGGTTAAATCCTTCACGCGGAGCGTTTCATGCTCACCCTCTACCCGGAAATCAAGCCCAATGCCCAGCATCGCATAGCCGTTGATCCTCCCCATGAACTCTACGTTGAGGAAAGCGGGAACCCGGACGGGATACCTGTCCTGGTGGTCCACGGCGGCCCCGGTGGCGGCTGTGAAGACTACCATCGGCGCTTTTTCGACGCTGAGAGATTCCGGATCATTCTGATGGATCAGCGCGGCGCCGGGCGGTCCAGCCCCCTGGCAGAGCTCGAAGGCAACAGCACGGACAAGCTGGTTGAAGACATGGAAGTGGTACGTTCGTTTCTCGGTATCGACAAGTGGCTTCTATTTGGTGGCAGTTGGGGGGCGACTCTCAGCCTGGTATACGCCGAGGCCCATCCGGAAAGGGTGTCGGGACTGGTTCTTCGTGGGATTTTTCTCTGTCGGCCGCGGGATATTCACTGGTTTTATCAGGAGGGGGCGAGCCGGGTGTTCCCGGATTACTGGTCTGACTTCGAGGCGCAGATTCCGGAAGCCGACCGGGCTGACATGGTTTCGGCCTACTATCGCAAGCTGACCAGTTCCAACGAGCTGGAGCAGATCCAGGCGGCCAAGGCCTGGTCGGTCTGGGAGGGCAGGTGTGCGACGCTGCACCCGAACCCGAGGGTCGTTGAGCACTTTGGCCATCCTCATGTGGCCATCGCCCTGGCCCGCATTGAATGCCACTATTTCATGAATTCGGCCTTTCTCGAGCCGGACCAGATCATTCGCGATGCAGGCCGCCTGGCGGACATTCCCGGAATAATCGTCCACGGCAGATACGATATGGTCTGCCCTCTGGAGAATGCGCTGGCACTCAGCAAGGCCTGGCCGGAAGCGGAATTCCAGATCATTCGCGACGCCGGCCACTCGGCTTCCGAGCCGGCGATTGTTGATGCCCTCATCCGCGGTGTTGAGTCCGTTGTCGCGAAAACTGAAAAAAGTGCTGGCTGAATCCCGTTTTCAGGGTTGCGGCCCGTAATGGCCACGGATACACTCTTGCCCGATCTTAATGTTCGCCTGTTCAAACGTCCTCAAGGCAGTGAATGAAAGGATTGATCCAGCGAGTGTCGCAAGCCAGTGTTACCGTGGACGGTGAGCAGATAGCCTCGATCGACACAGGCCTTTTGCTGTTGCTGGGTGTGGAAAAGGGAGATAGCGAGCACGAGGCAAGGGAGCTTTGCCGAAAAATCCTCACTTATCGTGTGTTTCCCGATGAGACTGGCCGGATGAATCGTAGCCTGCTGGATATCGGTGGTTCCCTTCTTGTTGTTTCCCAGTTTACTTTGGCGGCGGATACGTCCTCCGGAACCAGGCCGGGCTTCTCTCTTGCAGCGGGGCCGGATGCCGCCAACACGCTGTATGAACGGTTTGTGGTAGAAGCACGTTCCGGTTTGGGGCCGGAAAAGGTGGGTGAGGGCAGATTTGGCGCAGATATGAAGGTCGGGTTGGTGAATGACGGGCCCGTCACGTTCATGCTCGAGACTCGATAACAGAGTGTATAAGTATTTGCGCTATTGTAGTGCGCGGGTGGTCATGCCGGCCTTTAATGGTGCGGAAATGTCCTCGGAGTCGTTGCGATCCAAGGGTTTTTTCAGTCTAAGTTTTGTTGATAAGGGGTTTGTTAAAATCTGGCCTCGGATTTGATATGCAACTGTAACGCAGCTCACGAGCACAAAATTGCATAAATGATTGCGTTTCTGGTGCCAAAAGAGCTAAAAACGCACTGCAGTTAATTTGCAAAATGAGAATGATTGTATTAAAGCATTTTCATCATCCAGAACTTTAAGAAAGTTCGATAAGTGATTGAGCTGTATAGATCTGGAATCTGCAAGATTTATTCGAAAAAGAAGAAAAGTTACTCCTTTGTCATAAAACTGACATAGGGTGATGCAGAATCGGCCTCATCCAGCCTGACTGGTGAAGCCTTACAAAATCGGGATAAGAACCCGTCGCTAAAACCTGAGTTAACTCAAAAAGGAAGGCGCAACATGAAAAAAACGCTCCTCGCATCTGCTATCGCAGTCGCAACGTTCTCTGGCTCCGCGCTGGCCCAGGAAACCATGTCTGCTTCCGAGCTGGCAGCCAAAATGGATTCCATGCCGACCGTGTAAGGTAACATCCAGTACGTTCTGTACCATGACAGCGTCAAAGGCGGAAGCTCTGAAGTTGAGCACGCTGACAACGGTTCCACCATCGGTGTTTAGCACGACCACGAATTCGCCCCTGGCTGACGACGCCAACGACACTGAAACTTCTACCGTAACCTTCCAGGCTCTGCACAACCTGTCTGACCACATGTATGTGTACTTCGAAGGCTACCTCGGTGGCGGTGACGACGGTGTATACGGCGTTGCTGACGAAAGCGAGCGTTCTATCGCTTCCGTTGGTGGTGTTTACTACTTCTGATCAGCCAATCGGCTAATCCTGTAGTATGAAAACCGGCGACCTCAGGGTCGCCGGTTTTTTGCGTTTATGAATCCCGAAAAATAAGGCATTGGCATGGCAACCGAACTGGAAATCAAGCTCAGTGTTTCTGAGGCCGCACAGGCACAGGCTTTAAAGTGGCTTTCCTCACTTCCTGAAGTCCGAGCTGGAAAAACCAAATCCCTGATCAATCACTATTTCGACACGCCCAATGCCGATCTGAATCGAGCCAAAGCTGCGCTGAGGGTTCGCAAAGCAGGTGATGACTATATCCAGACCCTGAAAACCCGGGGCGAATTCGTTGATGGCGCCCACCGACGCGAGGAGTGGGAGTGGCCTGTATCCAGTCCTGAACTGGCTTTGTCGTTACTGGAAGACACACCGCTGAATGCCGGGTTGGACCTCAGCCGGCTCCAGATTGTGTTTGAAACCAACTTTCAGCGCCAGGTGCTCTGGCTGGAAGAAGGGCAGACTTCCATTGAGATAGCAGTCGATTCCGGCACTGTGGCCGGCAATGATGCCAGGTGGCCGCTCCACGAGGTGGAGTTTGAGCTCAAGAGTGGGGACGACAGCAAGCTGGTGGCTTGGGCGCTCGAGCTGGCCAGGGAAGTGCCGGTTTTCCTGAATCTGGTCAGTAAGGCCGAGCAGGGCTATTTTCTGGCGGGCCTGTATCACCCGGAGCCGGCGCGTAAAAGCGAGGCGCTTTCCATTACCGAATTCCTTCAGGCCTTGAGTGTCTGTTGGTTGCTGGATCAGCCGTTTCCTGCACAGGAATACGACCTGTCGCGCGTCGCAAATGCGGCTGGCGCCGCAGGGTGCGGTGAACTCTGGGAGTGTGTGATGTCTGATCTGGCCACGGGCGCTGCAATTCGTGATCTCGCTGAAGGCTCCACGACGTTGGGTGTCCTCCAGTTACAGCTTGCCACTGCCGGTCAGTAATCGCCGGTTTCCTGATCCGCGGAATGGGCGCGCCACTGCTTCAGGAATGCCCGGTACCGCTCCAGTGCTTCCTGCACCACAGAGACCTCCGGTGTTTCAGAAGATTTAACCAGTACTATCAGCCCCTTGCCTTCGATTTCTTCGTTGGTTGGCGGATGACAGATAACCTCGTCATCTTCATCAATGTAGGCGAGAGCGGTGCCAATGCCATGGCGTACCAGAGCGCTTACGATGTCGGCCCAATTCAGGTCGTCCAGCTGCAAGTCATAACGATGAGGGTGGTCATGCTCGTAGTTGAACATATCTTCCAGCACTTTCTCGGAACCGGGTGCAACCACAGAACGAACCATAATCTCCGGGTATGTTCTCACTGGGCGGAGCACAATGCGCACTCCGAGGGATTTGAAGCGCCCACGGTTCTGGTCGTTTACACACTCGACAATGGTGCGATGGCCCAGATTGATTTCTGTGAGGCGGTGGGCAATATCGAACGTCAGGCTGTCTGAAAATGGGTCCGCTTCGTCTGCGGCCAGCACAATGATATGCCTCGCGCTGCCTGCATGGACGGCCTTCAGCGCCTCTGGATCAAAGCCTGCTCCGTGGTGATGCACCACCCCGATGTCCGAGAGCTCGGTGGGTAGCCCCATTGGAAACTTCCGGGTCAGAATCATGATTGGAATGGTTTCGTACCCTGGAATCTCCCGAATCTGGGAAGCAAATCTCATAAAATACTGGTCGCCGCCGTGCTGGGGCGTGTTAATGATGATGATGTGGTTATTCATTTTATAGATCCACCTTCCCGACAAAATACGTTCCCGGCGGTAGAACCGGTATTCGATATAGTCGCTGACGATCAGTGTCAGCAGCGTAATTGAGGAGATAAACATCAGCACAATGGTGCTGAACCGCCCGATCATCGTCTGGGGTGCGTAATCGCCATAGCCGACCGTTACCAGCGTGGTCATGGTCAGCCAGGCGGCTTCGAATAGTTCCAGGTCCTCGACCGCCCAGATGATCAGGACCTGCACCAATAGCAGTGTTCCCAGGATCGCAAAGAGGCGCTTCATCCGGCTCCGAATCATCCCGCCCATGGGCAGGTGAGTTTGCTGATGCTCCGGATTCAGTGGGCGGCGGTTTCGTTGCATCCGTGTCTGCGGCCTGTTCAGTTGCGGGTAAGTTCGTTATACAGTACCCGAAATATAACAGAGAGACAGGGGTTTGCATTATGTCCGAGCCATGGCACAGCCTTCCGAAACCGCTGGCGGATGATGTCGCCGGGTGCTGGGAATCAGTGTTCCCGGAAGGGGTTCCGGCCTGGTTGACCTCACCGGAGGGTATGGATGACACCTTAGTGGCTACGGCGATCTCCCGCAGTTTGTTCCTTCGCCAGACTCTGGAACGCCATGCCGATCAGGTAGAGGCATTGATGGCCTCTCGTTCGTTGTCTGAGCCAACCACTCCGGATTATCTGGAAAGTCGATGGCAAGAGTATCTCTCTGAAGTTGATGGTGAGCCTGGCCTGCACTCGGCCCTCAGACAATTCCG
Source organism: Marinobacter sp. DSM 26671 (assembly GCF_900112835.1). NCBI lineage: Bacteria > Pseudomonadati > Pseudomonadota > Gammaproteobacteria > Pseudomonadales > Marinobacteraceae > Marinobacter > Marinobacter sp. DSM 26671. The sequence goes on from NZ_FONF01000014.1 coordinate 13,089, forward strand.
CATGGAGACCCAGTTCCGGATTATATGGCGGGATCTGATGCGATGGGCAGACCTGGCTGAGACCATGTCGGCGACGAGTGTATTTGCCGATATCTGTATTGATGGAGCGCTCAGCTGGCTATACCAGGACGCCTGCGAGCAATACGGTACGCCTCGAGGGGCTGACCCGGTAACCGGCCAGGAAACCGACCAGAAAATGGTGGTTCTGGGTATGGGTAAGCTGGGTGGTCGGGAGCTGAACGTCTCCTCGGACATTGATCTTATCTTTGCCTTTCCGAGCAAGGGGGAAACCGTTGGCGGGCGGCGCTCACTGGATAATCAGCAGTTCTTCGTTCGCCTTGGCCAGCGGCTGATCCAGGCTCTGGACCAGATTACGGCAGATGGTTTTGTGTTCCGGGTGGACATGCGTCTCCGGCCTTATGGCCAGAGTGGCGCGCTGGCGCTGAGTTTTGCTGCTCTGGAAACCTACTATCAGGACCAGGGGCGGGATTGGGAGCGGTACGCCATGGTCAAGGCCCGGGTGGTGGCGGGCGATCAAAGGGCGGGTCAGGTGCTCATGGAGACGCTGCGCCCCTTCGTGTACCGCAAGTACATCGATTTCAGCGCGTTCGAGTCCCTGCGTAGCATGAAGGCCATGATTGGCCGGGAGGTGCGCAGAAAGGGGCTCGAAAACAATATCAAGCTGGGTAGCGGCGGTATCCGAGAGATCGAGTTTGTGGTTCAGGCATTCCAGCTCATTCGCGGTGGCCGGGACAGGGAGCTTCAGCAGCGGGAGCTGCTGGTCATCCTGAAAGAGCTGGAAGAGCTCGAGCTGTTGCCGTCGCCGGTGGTTGGTGAGCTTCGCGACGCCTATGTGTTTCTCAGAAACCTGGAGCATGCGCTCCAGGGTATGGAAGACAAGCAAACCCAGTTGCTGCCGGAAGATGAGCTGTCCCGGGCACGGGTCGCCACAATTATGGATTTCGAGAACTGGCAGGCGTGCGAACAGTGCCTCAGAGAACACCGGGAGCGGGTCGCCACGCATTTTTCCAACATTATTACCACGGAAGATGACGAAGATGAGGGGCAGGGGGCCCTCGAAGAAGGGTGGTTCGAGCTCTGGCTTTCCGAAATGGAAGAGGCGGCCGCCGCCGACTGGCTCAAATCACGGGGCTATGAAGACCCCGGTGCTACGTTGGCGGAGCTGGCTGAACTTCGTGAAAACAGGACTGTTCAGAATCTACAGACCCAGGGGCGCCGGCGACTCAATCAGTTCATGCCCATGCTGCTTGAGGCGCTCACCCAGGTTGATAACCCGTCCGAGACCCTGTCCAGGGTGTTGCAGCTGGTGGAAGCCATACTGCGTCGCACGGCCTACATGGTGTTGCTGCTGGAAAATCCGGGCGCCTGTACCCAACTGGTGCGGTTGTGCAGTGAGAGCCCCTGGATTGCCAGGCAGCTGGCGGAAACACCGCTCCTGCTGGATGAGCTGTTGAACGCCGAGAGCCTGTACAGCCCACCCGCGAAAGCAGAATTGCAGGATGATTTGCGCCAGCAGATGCTTCGGATTCCGTTTGAGGATCTGGAAGAGCAGATGGAGTCACTGCGGCATTTCAAGAAAGCCCATATCCTGCGGGTTGCGGCGTCCGAACTGAAAGGCACATTACCGTTGATGAAGGTCAGTGACTACCTCACCTGGATCGCCGAGGTTGTTCTGGATCATGTGGTGGACGTAGCCTTCGCCAACCTGGTCAGCCGCCACGGCTATCCGCGCCGGGAAGATGGCTCCGCCTGTGAAACCGATTTTGCCATCATTGGCTATGGCAAGCTGGGCGGGATCGAACTGGGCTATACCTCCGATCTTGACCTGGTGTTTGTGCACAAAGCTGATCCGGAGCTGGCCACCGACGGTGAAAAGCCCATCGACAATGCGGTTTTTTACACGCGGCTTGGGCAAAGGATCGTCCACATCCTCAACACCCAGACGCCCTCGGGGCAGCTTTATGAGGTTGATATGCGCTTGAGGCCGTCCGGTAACTCCGGGCTGCTGGTCAGTACTCTGCAGGCCTTCGAAAAATATCAGCGCGAGGACGCCTGGACCTGGGAGCATCAGGCGCTTGCCCGGGCCCGGGGTGTTGCCGGATGCACGGAGACCCTTGAAGCTTTTGAATCCATACGCCACGAGATCCTTTGTCAGCCCCGTGACCGTGAGAAACTCCGGAACGAGGTGGTCGAAATGAGGGAGAAGATGCGGGCCAGTCTGGCCACGCCGGAAAGCCGGCAGGACGAGGTGTTTCATATCAAGCATGATACCGGCGGCATCGTTGATATCGAGTTTATCGTCCAGTACCTGATGCTGGCGTGGTCCGCTGAGCACCCGGAGCTGACCCAGTGGTCCGATAACATTCGCCAGATGGAGGAGCTGGGGCGCGCCGGGGTGATGGCGGTCGAAGATGCCGAAAAACTCAGGGAAACCTTCATCGCCCTGCGTTCCACGATTCACCGGCGGGCGCTTCAGAACCTCAATAGTCAGGTGGAGGGTGATGCCTTCTCACAAGAGCGTGACTACATCCGCGCCATGTGGAAAAAAGTGATGATTGAGGCCTGAGGCAAATTCAATTCCGGCAGATTTTCCTGCTAGAATGCCGGTTCCCCCGAAAAACGCTTTTTTAGGAGCAATGAAGAATGTCGATGGCTGATCGCGATGGCGTTATCTGGATGGATGGTGAAATGGTTCCCTGGCGGGATGCCAAGACCCACGTCCTGACTCACACCCTGCATTACGGCCTGGGCTGTTTTGAAGGTGTGCGGGCCTACAACACCGCGAATGGCCCGGCCATTTTCCGCCTGAAAGAGCACACGGATCGTCTTTTCCGTTCCGCCCACATCCTGAACATGAAAATGCCGTTCAGTAAGGACGAGATCAACGAAGCCCAGCGTGCGGCGATCCGGGAAAACAATCTTGACGAAGCCTACCTGCGCCCAATGGCGTTTCTCGGTTCCGAGGGTATGGGGCTCAGGGCTGATAACCTGAAGGTGCACGTAATGGTTGCGGCCTGGAGCTGGCCTTCCTACATGTCACCGGAAGCGAAGGAAATGGGGATCAAGGTGCGCACGTCCTCCTACACGCGTCACCACGTCAATATCACCATGTGCAAGGCCAAGGCGAACGGCAACTACATTAACTCGATGCTGGCCCTGAACGAGGCCATTTCCGGTGGTGCCGAGGAAGCCCTGCTGCTGGACAACGAAGGTTACGTTGCCGAAGGCTCCGGAGAAAACATTTTCATCATGCGTGATGGTGTGCTGCATACGCCTGAACTCACCTCCTGCCTGGAGGGTATTACCCGTGCCACGATCATGGATTTTGCGCGCGAGCTCAACATTCCGATCAAGGAGCGCCGGATTACCCGCGATGAGGTCTACATCGCCGATGAAGCCTTCTTCACAGGCACAGCGGCCGAGGTGCTGCCGATCCGCGAACTGGATGGCCGTGTGATCGGTGCCGGCAAGCGTGGCCCGGTGACCGAGAAGCTTCAGGCTATGTACTTTGATGCAGTCAAGGGCAAGCTGGCTGAGCACAGCGGTTGGCTGACGCACGTTAAAGGCTGATTCCAGAATAATTACAGGCCGCCGTTTGCTGTTTCAGCCCGGCGGCTTTGTTGTTTAACACACCCTGTTTACTGGCGGGACGAGCAAATGGCAGACGTTATCAAGGTACCGGTATCTTTTGGCGAGGTGCTGGACAAAATCACCATTCTCGAAATCAAGTCCGAGCGCATCAAGGATGAAACCAAGGTCAAGAATGTCCGGCTTGAGCTTGATGAGCTGAGCGCTACCTGGGACGAGGCAGTAAAGGACAAGGCTGCTGAAATCGCCGATCTCCGCAAGCAGCTGAAAGCGGTCAACGAAGAGCTGTGGGTGATTGAAGACGATATTCGGGATCAGGAAGCCGCCCAGGACTTTGGCGCGAGATTTATTGAGCTGGCACGCGCTGTATACGTCACCAATGACAAGCGCGCTGCGATCAAAAAAGAGGTCAACCTGGCCCTGGGGTCTCGTTTCGTGGAAGAGAAGTCCTACCAGGACTACACCGCACGGAAGTGAAATTTTGGGTCAGATGAACGCTTTCATCTGACCCCGCTTTCAGCTTTGGCCACCGGGTTCACTTCAACCCAACGATCCAGCATATTCGTGGCATCTGCAACCGTGATCAGGTCCATCGCCCCCTCGAACTCTGCTTTCGCCCCCCACCGGGCCTGTTCCACCGTTTTGCCGGTAAACTTCTCCAGTGCTTCAGGATACCGGTTCACACACCAGTCCAGAGAATTATAGGGCCCGGAGCGGTAAGGATTGCTTGCGGCAAACAACCCAAGGACATCGGTGCCCACCGCACTGGCGATATGTGCCGGCCCAGTATCGGGCGCTACCACGAGGTCGGCATGGGTCATTAACGCTGTCAGTTGCTTCAGGGTGTCCTTGCCGCAGATGTTGTGCGCTTTTTCCTTCATTGCGGCTTCGATGGCGGCGCAGTACTCGGCCTCGAACGGGGCGGGGCTGCCCACCAGAATCACCTTCATACCGTGCTTCTGAATCGCGTGATCAGCCAGCTGTGCGTAACGCTCAGCGGGCCAGTTACGCAGTGTGTGGCTGGCACACGGACTTATTACAAGGTTTTTGCGGTCATTAGCCAGTTGCTCACGCGCAAAGTCATGGTCTGAATCCTTCAACGGAATCTGCCAGCGCGGCGGCGCGGCCTTGAGGTCCAAAGGTTCGAGGAAGCTGGCAAGGCAGTCTCGCACGTGCTGCTTCGGTGCCGGTTTGATCCGGTGGTTGATAAACAGGCTGTGCAGATCCTTGCTGCGGGCCTTGTCATAGCCAATCCTGACTCTGGCCGGAATGCAGGCAGCGGCGAGGTTGGCTCGGAAAGCCACCTGCATGTGAAGCAGCGCGTCAAACTTGCGACCCGTCATTTGTCTGCGAAGCTCAGCGTAGCCTTTGCGACCGGCCTTTTTGTCGAAAATAATGAACTCAACGCCGGGCAGATCGCCAACCAGCTTGGCTTCGATCTTGCCGATAACCCAGGTAATCTTCACGCCGGGAAGCTGCTCCTGGAGGCTCAGTACGACAGGTATTACGTGAGTCACGTCGCCGATGGCGGACAGGCGAAGAATGCAGATGGAGTTCATCAGATATTGATCCGGTTCAGGTTGTGGCCTGGTGCTGTGGAGCTTTGTCGGCATTCATTGGTAAACTGGCCGCCATTCTAACTTACTCGCGCGTTTCCGTCCCGGCGTGAGTGGGTAGTACGTGCCTTCTTTCAATTTCGGTGACCGGGGACCCAGCATGGTGGAGTCTGAAATCTGTATCCGGGAAAGGTCTTCGGCAATGCTGATTCACCCGGATTACGAGGGCAGGGTTACCGAGGACTGGTTCAATTCCGCCTCTTGGGGCAATCAAGCCCGCCCGGTAAGCAGCGGGGGCCGCGGCGGCGCCTGGTTTTTGCAGGCCGGAGAGGACAGACTGGTGCTTCGAGAATATCGCCGGGGCGGGTTGATGGCGAAATTTGCGCGATACGCCTATGCCTTCACCGGCGAGGAGCATGTGCGGTCCTTTGCAGAGTTCCGGTTGCTCAACAAACTGGTTAGCCAGGGGCTTCCCGTACCCTGTCCTGTTGCGGCCTGGTATCGCAAACTGTCGCCAATTCAGTACCGGGCCGCCATCATCATTGAACGGTTGGAGAATACCACGCCCCTGGCTGACCTTATCTCGGAGCTGGACAATGAGGCGTGGACGTCCATTGGAGAAACCATTCGTCGATTTCACGACGCCGGCGTCATGCATGCGGACCTGAACTGCTTCAATGTACTGGTCCGGGGCAACGAATACTTTCTGATTGATTTCGACAAGAGCAGGTTGATGACTGGCAGTGCCCCGGCGCGCTGGAAAGAGGCCAATCTTGATCGCTTCTCGCGATCGCTGGTAAAGGTGGCCGGAGAAGACGCACGGGCAAAAGCCTGGAGTTATTTCATGAACGGATACAACAGGGGAATGGCCACTTGACCAATCCACAACAGGGCGGATCGCTTCCGTCGATACTTTGTCTTACGGATGCCTGTGATCGTCCGGAGACTGAACTCTTTATCGGGCTCAGAAAGGCCGGGTTCGACGTCGACGTCATGTGTAACCCCAAGGGCCGGAACTATCGGCGTCTTGTTGACGAGGGCATGGTTGCCTGCCCCATGGCCTTGAAGAACCGCTTTGACAAAGAGGGCACCGAGTCCATCCGCCAACAACTGGCCAAGAAAAACTACAAGGTCATTCATGCCTATAATCCCCGGGCCCTGGCCTGCGGATTACGGGCTTCCCGGGGCACGGATATCAAGATCGTCGCCTATCGCGGTGTGATCGGTAACATCAGTTTTCTCAATCCGGAATCCTGGATTACCTTCCTGCATCCTCGCGTCAGCAAGATTGTCTGTGTCGCTGATGCCATCAAGGATTACCTGGCCAGCCTCCGGTTTCTGTGGATGCACATTCCTGAACGGAAGCTTCAGAGAATCTACAAAGGGCACGACCTGGACTGGTATCAATCGCCCAAGGCCGACCTGACACAGTTTGGTGTTCCGGAAGATGCCTTCGTGGTGTGCTGCACCGGGAGAAATACCCCGAGAAAAGGCTTCGATGACCTGATTGAAGCGATCGATAAGCTGCCTGAGGATTTAGATATACATTTGCTGCTGGTGGGAGACGTTATTGATAACAAAGAGATTCAGGCGCAGGCCGCTGCCACCTCTCACCCCGAGCGGATTCACTTTACGGGTTACCGCAACGATGCGCCGGCCATAGCGGCGGCCAGTGATGTGTTTGTGCTTCCCTCGAAGGAAAGGGAAGGTCTGCCCCGTGCGGTCATCGAGGCGATGGTCTATGGAGTGACGCCGGTAGTGACCAGTGTTGGCGGTATGCCGGAGCTGGTGGAAGATGGCGTCAGCGGTATTGTGGTTGAACCGAAAAATGCTCCCGGGCTTTCAGCGGCTATTGAGCGGCTTTACCGCGATCGTGAATTGGCGGCCTCTCTTGGGCAGGCTGCGAGGCAACGGATAGCCCGGAATTTTCACACCTCACAGACCGTCACTGAGACGGGTGAGCTATACAAATCGCTGACGGGCAGGGCTTGAATGCGCCGGTACCTGTTTTTTGTAAACCAACCCTATTCCTATTCAATACTGCGACCGCTGCAGGAAGAGATACGGCGCCGGGGCGATGAGGCTGCCTGGTTCGTCGCCGGGTGCTCAACAGCTCCACTTCAGGCCGATGAGCGCCGTCTCGTTTCCGTAAAAGAGGTCATGGATTACAACGCGGATGCGACCTTCGTTCCCGGTGATTGGGTGCCCTACTTTTTTCCCGGAATCAAGGTTGAGGTATTCCATGGCATGGCGCGCAACAAGCGGGGCCATAGCAGCGAAGATGAAAGTGACCATTACCGAATTCGGGGATGGTTCGATCTTTACTGTACGCATGCCCTTAAAGACACGGAAAAGTTCCGTGAACTGGCCGAGCGGTACCAGCATTTCGGGGTTGCTCACACAGGTTGGCCAAAGCTCGATCCATTGCTGTCGCGGAATGAAATCGGGAAGAGAAACCGTCTGGAAAATGAGTTGCCGGTTGTTTTTTACGCTTCAACGTTCAGCCGGTCCGTTACGTCAGCTCCGGATTTGGTGGAGAAGATCGGCGAGCTCTCCAGAAGTGGTCGCTGGAAGTTCATTGTAACGCTTCATCCGAAAATGGATCCCGCGGTAGTGGATCAGTATCGCAAGCTGAGTGGCGAGAACCTTCGTTTTGTCGAGAGCGATGAAGATCTGCTGCCTCTGCTGCCGCAGGCTGATGTGATGCTCTGCGACACCTCGTCCATCATGTTCGAGTTCATGTTCCTGGATCGCCCGGTGGTCACATTCAGAACCAAAATGCCGGGGCCTTATCTGATCGATGTCCAGGAAGTGGCGGGCGTTGAGAAAGCTCTGGAAGAGGCGGTGCAGTATCCCGATCCGCTGATGAAAGAAACGCGAGCTCTTTGCGACCAGTTGCACAGTTTCCGGGATGGTCGTTCCAGCAAGCGGGTTCTTGATGCGGTCGAGGATTTCCTGATCAACAAGCGTAGCCAACTCAAGCCAAAGCCGATAAACCTTTTACGCAAACTGAAAGTCCGACGTCGGTTGCGGAAGGAACTTGCACGCATGGCACCTGAAAGCTCAGGATAGACCAAGCGAAGATCCCGGCCAGGAAAGGAATGATTTGATCAGCGCCGCAAGCCCAATCAATGTCTTTGTTGCGAGTACGCCCCTGCAACTGATCAGTTGCTCCGAGGCTCGTTACCACTATGGCTGCGACTCCGAAAAAACACTTCTCATCATTGCTAGACCTGATAACCGCGAGACCGAGGGGCAAATGGCTTTCCTGGCCGAGGCGTTGGGCTGGCAGGGCATCGAAACCATTTATCTTAAAAAGAGTTCCTTTTACCTTCGTCTGGGGTCAGTTGCCAGGAGTCTCTCAAAGCGAACTATTGAGAGGTTGTTTATCGGAAACAAATCCAGCTGGATTCACGAAGTGTTTTATCGGGGGTTCGACAGCGAACAGCTGATTTTCGTGGATGACGGCTTGGCAACAGTAACCTATTACCATGCCATTCACGACGAGGGCATCGCCTCCCGGATTTCACCGGCCAAGAAGCGACTTTTGCGAACCATGGGGATCAGGATCCATCGTGTTGTTCCGGAGGTGATCGCTTTCTTCTCCTTCTTTCCGTTACCGAACTCCGAGCTTGTCCAGGTGCGCGTTCACGATTTCCCGGTGTTTCGTAAAACTTTCAAAAAAACGCCCTGTGACAATAGCCAGATGCCCATGGTCGGGTTCCTTGGCCAACCCTTTGGTGGTGAGGATCGGCTTCAGCAATTGAAACTGCAAATCCAGCACGTGGTGGAGCGTCATCCTGATAGCCGCGTGGTGTACTTCATGCACCGAAAGGAAAGCCGGGAAGAGTTGGAGGCTTTGCTGGCAGAATTTCCGCTCGAGATACGGCAGGCCGGTCGTCCGATCGAGGTCGAAGTGGCTCTGTCCGGGGAAATCTATCTCGCTTTCTACAGCTTTGCTTCAACCGCTCTGTTTACCCTGAAAAAGATATTCCCGGAAATCCGGGTGTTCCAGATCGATGATGCCGCTCTGGGCGCCCGGCTCCCTTACTATGACGAATTAAGGCGTATGTTCGGGAGCGTCGGCGTGGAAACGACGCTCCTTCGGGGGTCACGACTTTTCAAAGCGGGCCGGCCGGTCCAGAGTCCATAACCCGGCATACTTGTTGAAAGTCACCTGTGCGTACGTCACAGCGGTAAGATAGCCCACAGCACCGTCCAGAAACCCGAACCGAATAAAGTACACCTGCACGAATGTCATCAGGCCCCTCAGGGTGGGGTAGATCATGGTGCGGGTCTTCTTGCCTTTGCGATGTTTCTCCAGTGAGCCAAGCCAGGCGTACTTGGCGCTTTTTTCCAGCGAGTGGCCGAAATCCCTGTGTGTATAATGTGTCAGGCGGCCCCTTAGGGTTTTGATCTTGCGTCCGGACGGAATCAGTATCCGCTCGTGTACGAGGGCGTCCGAAAAGCTTACTCCCTCGCGACGGAACAGCCGGAGGGGGGCTCGGCCGCTGCGCCCGAAATCCAGGCGGCTGCCGTAGATCGTTACGGCCCAGGGAAGCTTGTACGCGTCCGCGTCAGGATCTACCAGGTGATCGTTGATCTCCCTTGCCAGCTCGGGTGTGACACGCTCATCGGCATCCAGTGACAGCACCCACTCTCCTGTCGCTTTCTCGAGAGCTCGCTGTTTCTGGATGCCAAAGCCAGGCCAGTCTGTGACTTCGACAACATCTGCAAGCTCTCTGGCCAGTTCCACCGTTCTGTCAGTACTGCCGCTATCCAGAACGATAATTTCGTCGGCAACCAGCCTTGCGGACTTCAAGCAGTCGGTGATGTGGTCTTCTTCGTTTTTCGTGATGATAGTGGCAGACACCTTGCGGGCCCTGTTTCGAACATAGGACGCACTCAGCTCTGTAAACATGGCCGAGGCGATGGAGCTAACAGCCAGCAGATAGAAGGTGAGGAACAAAGTCCGATTGAAGGTGGCTTCGGTCAGGCCAAAGAAAAAGTATCCAAGGGATACCATGCAGCCAGCCGCCGCAAGGTGCGCCGTGGCTGCGTGGCGGCTGGACAGGTTTCTGCCAAAGATGGCCAGCGGAATGAAAATAAGCAGGGCCCAGCTGAGAATGCCGGGAATACCGCTGGTTGCGGCATTGTTCAGCAGATCGTTATGCGCATGCCCCGTGCAACAGTCCAGGAAATGCTCTGGCAGATTGCCCGCGGCAACTTCCGATTCTATGCGGTGGGTATAGCCACCAAGGCCAGCGCCCGACCAGGGGCTTTCTCTGAGCATGTTCAGCGCCTGCCCCCAGACCTCCAGGCGAATTTCCATGCCGGAGTCCAGTTGGCCATCATGTAGCAGTCCATTGAGCGAGCTGGACATGCGGTCGCTGGTAATAATCGCGCCGGCGACGAGCATTGGCACAACAATCAATCCGGCAATTCGAAGTCTTTTACCGACTAGTGGTACCAGCGCAATCAGAAGGAAGGGTAGAGCGACCAGATTGCTGCGGGTTTCCGACAACATGGAAATGAGAACGGCCGCCGTTCCACCGATAAAAAACAGTACCGCCAGGCCCCCCCGTTTTTCCCGGACAAAAAACATGGCAGCGACGATCGTCAACATGCCCCCCAGGAGGGCGAGATTGCCAAAGCTGATAGGGTTGATTCCACCGCCAAAACGGGAATTCAAGACCTGACCAAGCGCGCCCTGGCGGGCAGCAATGGTCACCAGAAAAATCCCGATGACAGACACGGCCACCAGTCCGATGGCGGCGAAAGTCGTGCGGGCGCCAATCCGTGCATAGCTGATGGCAACAATCAGGGGCCAGAACAGGATGAACCGGGCGTGCGTGCCAAGGGTTTTTCCACCCTCGTAATCAAACCCTTCAAGGGCCCAGGACAGAAAACTCACCAGCACGAAGAACCAGAAGGAAAAGTGAAGCAGCCTGAGCTCTTTGGGTTTGTCCCAGCCGTCTTTATACAAAGATTTGCGGGCACTGAGCACCATTCCGGCAATCGCAAGCAAGAGAGTCGCGCCGGCCAGGATGCTTGAGGACAGGAGCGCGCCGCCGAGCCCGATGATCAGCAGCGCATGAAAGGCGAGTCTGGGGTTCAACATACTCGGTCCGGATTATAGGGGTTGATTTCGCCGGGCGGCCGATGGCGCATACGCTTGTATTCCCATTGATACTGCTCGGGGATTTCTCGCACGCATTGCTCAATCGCGTGATTCATGGCACTGGTCGCGGCAACAGGATCCTTGTCACCGAGGCCCGGGCCGGTCTCACGTACAACGATCCGGAACCCGGAAGCGTCGGGCAGGCGCTCGGCATAAGTAATCAGCACGTTGGCACCGGTGCGCTGAATCAGCTTGGATACCAGGGTCATGGTTTTCACTTCCATGCCGAAGAAAGGCGCAAAGGCGTTGCCCTTTCCGCGGGGCGACTGGTCCGGCAGGATTCCGGCAACCCCGCCTTCCCGAAGAATCGAGGCGAGCCTGGCCAGGCCGCGGCGGTCGCCCCGGACCAGCTCTGAGCCAAGTCGCCCGCGTACCTTGATCATGTAGTCCTCGAACTCGGGCATATTCGGCGGACTATAGAGCGCTGCCATTTTGTAGCGTGAGGAAAAGAACAGCCCGGCCAGTTCCCAGTTACCGAGGTGCGGCGCCAGGAGAATCAGGCCTTTGTCGCCGGCCATGGCCTTGTCGATAAGATCCAGGCCTTCGGTTTCCCGGATCAGGCCAAGGCATTTCTCCACCGGCCACTCCCACATCAGGGGCACCTCGAGCATGGTCATGCCGGTCTGGGCCAGGGATCTCTTTGACATAACCGCGCGTTCGGTGTCTGAAAGTACGGGGAGGCAAATGGACAGGTTAATGTCGGTTACCTGGCGAGATTTGGTGGGCAATCGCCATACCAGATAACCGACGAAACGACCTACCCTCTGGGCGCCGGCAAGGGATAGCCAGCCGGCAATCCTGAGCAGCCCGGCGATGATGAAATACTTGAGCTTGCTCATTTCCTACCGTACCGATCCTCGTAACGAACAATGTCGTCTTCACCCAGGTAAGAGCCGGACTGAACTTCGATCAGTTCCAGGTCGATGACGCCCGGATTCTCCAACGAGTGCACCTGACCAACCGGAATGTAGGTGGACTGGTTCTCGGTGACCAGGTAGGTTTTCTCGCCGTTGGTGACCCGGGCCGTGCCGCTTACCACGATCCAGTGCTCGGCGCGATGGTGATGCATCTGCACGGAGAGCTTGGCGCCGGGTTTCACAGTGATGCGTTTGACCTGATAGCGGGCACCGTTGTCGATGGAATCGTAGACGCCCCAGGGCCGGTAGACTTCCCGATGGTTCATGTGTTCGTGGCGGCCATCGGTTTTGATCCGTTCCACCACGGTTTTGACGTCCTGAACACTGTCTTTATGGGCGACCAGCAGGGCATCCTTGGTTTCGATAACCACCAGGTTGTCCACACCAACGGTGGCCACCAGCCGGCTATCGGCACGGATCAGCGTGTTGGCGGTGTTATGGGTAATCACGTCGCCGGTCAGGCTGTTGCCGTCCGCGTCCTTGTCACTGACTTCCCATAGCGCGGACCAGGAGCCAATATCGCTCCAGCCGGCATCCAGGGAAACCACGGCGGCCTTGTCGGTCTTCTCCATGACGGCGTAGTCCACTGAGTCCGACGGGCATTCGGCGAAGCGCTCGGCGTTGATTCGCGTAAAGTGCAGGTCATCGGCGGTGTCTGCGATGGCGGCACGGCACGCGGCCAGGATATCAGGGCGATGGGCTTCCAGTTCCTCGAGGTACTGACGGGCACCAAACAGGAACATTCCGCTGTTCCAGAGGTACTCGCCGGAATCGAGGTAACCATTGGCGGTCGCCTGGTCCGGCTTTTCGACAAACTTGTCCACAAGGTAGCTGTCTGGCCCCAGTTCGGTGCCACGGTGGATGTAACCGTAGCCGGTTTCCGGATGGTTGGGGACAATGCCGAACGTAACCAGTTTTCCTTCCCGCGCCAGCGGAATGGCTTTCTTCACGCCCTCCTGAAAGGCCGTAACGTCCTTGATCAGGTGGTCGGCGGCCAACACCAGCATCAGGGGATCATCAGCGCCGTTTTCTGCAGCCTCGGTCAGCTGCAGTGCTGCCAAGGCAATGGCCGGCGCCGTATTCCGGCCACAGGGCTCCAGAATGATCCGCGTATCCTCGTGGCCGGATTGCCGCATTTGTTCCGCAGCCAGGAACCGGTGTTCCTCGTTGCAGATCAGAAGAGGGTTTGCTGCGTCCATGCCCTCAAGCCGCGCAACGGTGGCCTGCAACATCGACAGGGGGCCGTTGGTCAGTTTCAGGAACTGCTTCGGATTCAGCTGGCGCGACATCGGCCAAAGGCGTGAGCCGGTACCGCCAGCCATAATGACGGGGTGAATCATCTGTACACTCCGGGCTTGAGTTAAAGAATTCCAAGAAAAACATCAAAATCAGGCGCGCCATCTTATCATAAGGCAACCATGATATTGTTTTGACCAGTCCGTAAACTGATTGCCCGATACCAGGAATTTTGATGAAGCTACCGTTATCCGTTTATTACATCACCCAGGATGAAGAACTGCGATTGCCGGAATCCCTCGCAAAGGTTTCCGGCTGGGTTGATGAGATTATCGTAGTCGATTCCGGAAGTATTGACCGAACCCGTGACATTGTTGAAGCGGCGGGTGCCCGTTTTGTTCATAACGACTGGCAGGGGTTTGCCTGCCAGAAAGCCTTTGCTGCAAGCCTTTGTCGTAATGACTGGGTGCTGGACCTGGATGCGGATGAGGTGCTATCGGACGAGCTTGTGGCCAACATCCAGGACCTGTTTTCAAAGCCGATTGACCCGGCCATTGCGGGATTCCGGATGCGCTGGGTGCTGTCCCAGCCGGATCCCCGGCATCCGTTCCGCCATGATAAATCGAAGAAGATCCTCAGGCTCTACAATCGTAACAAGGCAGTGATTGAGCCCGAAAAAGACAGCAACAATGACCGGCCGCAGGTGAAGGCTGGCCGGGTTGTGGATTTAAAGGGCGATGTGTTGCACCGCACGCTGATTTCTCTGGAGCAGATGGAGCGCAAGTACTGCCAGTTGTCGACGGAGCAGGCCCGCTTTATCGCCGCAAAGGGACGGCGAATTTCCAGCCCCCGCCTGTTTGCCGAGTTTCCCTTGAAGTTCCTGAAATATTACCTGCTTCACCGCCAGATCCTGAACGGTTGGTTTGGTCTGAGCGTTGCCATTACCGCAGCCAACAGGAATTTCATGCGCCTGGCCAAGGCTCGCGAGATGCAGATGCTATCCGAATTTGAGAGGGAAAATACACGCTAGCTCTCAGCCCAATACAGCGGACATCAGGTGCCTCGTTGCTCGCCCATTGCCCTCAGGTATAGCGCTTCCGTTTGCTCCGCCATGGCGTTGATCGTGAGAGTTTTACGGGCAAATGCTATTGCGGGCTGCTCACTCTGTTTCAGTGTCTCCAGATCAGCGAGCGCTCGCGCTATCAGTTCGGCAAGGTCCTGATCCCGGTGGCCTGCACTGAGAGACGTTTCTGGAAGAATATCCCGCGGTCCGGACACCGGAGTGGAGACCACGGGGCAACCATTGAGAAGGGACTCCGCCAGTACGTAGGGAAAGCCTTCCCGTTCGGAGCTGATCACCGTCAATTCGGCCCTGTCGTAGATGGGCGCCAGATTCTCCCGGAACCCTGCGAGGGTTACCGAGGTTTCCAGTTTCAACTGGCGAATCAAGTGCTCAAGCCGTGATCGCTGGCTGCCTTCGCCAAAAATGGTCAGATGGTAGCGATGTGCCGAATCGCCGAGCATGGCCCAGGCTCTGATCAGCGCATCAAAACCTTTGACGGATTCGAGTCGTCCGACGGCGATTACATTGGTGACTCCCGGCGGTAGCTCCGGGCCGTCGTCTGTTGTTGTTCGTTCGCTCCCGGAATCCACGCCGTTGTAGATAAGGTGTTTTCGGGGGTGTCGCAGAGTAGCCAGAATCCTGGGGCTTACGGCAATGATCTCGTCGAGGCGATCAAAGGCCTTATGGCTGGACTTGGTGCCGTGCACCGTGCCGATTCGCACCCGGGCAAGGCTTCCGGTTTTCGCCGCGAGCTGCGCAGCCTTGTTGCCCTGGGCGTGCAGAATATCAGGTGCTATTTCTCGAAGTCGCCGGCGGAGGGCAAGTTGGAGCCAGAGGTTCCGTCGCCCCAGTTGAACGGGCAGCGCATGAAAGTGGATGCCGGAATGGAATTTATCCCGGTAGTCTTTGTGAGCCACTACATGGACGCAATGCCCCCGTCTGGCCAGATCGGCCGCCAGATCGGCGGTGTGTTTTTCCATGCCGCCCCAGGTTGTGCCGGGCGTGGCAATCAGAAGGGCGATCGTTAACCGGGGCGGTGAGGTCATGATCGGCCTGCGGTATTCTGCAGCACCGTTTCGTAAACGGCCAGGCTCGCTTCTGTCTGTGCCTCCAGGCGGAATCGGTAGGGGATCTCAATGGCCGGAGGCCCGGCATCCAACATCCGGGAAACGGCCTGTGCGAACTCATCCACGTTATCCGGCGCCACCAGGCCTTCCCGGAAGCACGCCTGCAGTGTTTCCGCCGCCCCGCCACGATTATAGGCCACGACCGGTGTTCCCGAAGCGAGGGCTTCGGTCACTGTCCGGCCAAAGGGCTCGGGTTTGGTGCTCATGTGACAGACCACGTCGGAGAGCAGATACAGGTTGGTCATGTCATTTCGCTGGCCCAGGAAGCTGACCTTTTCGGTCAGGTCCAGGCGAGACCGCTCCTTCTCCAGTTCATCCAGGAAATGCTCTTTGCCGGGCTCCGCACCACCCACAATAATACCGTGGCAATCGGGCCGCTCCCGCACCAGTTTCGCCATCATGGCCAGGAAATCCAGTTGGCCTTTCCAGCGGGAAATCCGTCCGGGCATCATGATGATTTTCTTGCCGGCAAGCTGCGGATACTGACGGAACCAGCGGTCCAGCCATTGCTGGCTAAGTTCACGTTGGTGGAACGCATCCACATCGACACCACGCTGAATAACCGTCAGCTTCTCCGCCGGAACGGGGTAGTTGTTCATCACGTAGTCCCGCACACACTGGGACACAGCAATGATGTGATCGGCGCGGGTCATGATGGCGCTGTAGGGTGTTACCGAATACATGCCGTGGAATGTGGACACAACCGCCGGGCGTTCCCGTTTCGGGATGCTTTTCAGAGCCAGGAAGATAATCCAGGCGGGCATGCGCGAGCGGACATGAACGATGTCCGGCTTCAGTTCAAGAAGCAGTTTTCGCATCGGCAGGATTTGCCCGAAGGACGCCGGATTTTTCCGGTGAATCGGCATGAAAATATGCTTTGAACCCTGTCCCCGCAGTTGTTCCGCCATGGGTCCGCCCTTGGAGACGACAAAGGATTCGTGGCCGCGTTTGACGAGGTCTGCAGCGAACTCTACGGTACCTCTTTCTACACCGCCGCTGTACAGCGCTGGAAGTGCCTGAAGAATTCTCAAGGCTGGGCCCCCTTGGGCAGGCGTTGATTGGTTTTGTGGCTCTTTGGCAGTAACCCGTTTTCGATGACCCATAGGGCTGCGCGATTGGCTTCCCAGAGCGACTGGTTGTGGTCGGCCCTGCCGGCCATGACGCTGGCGTGATCCGTCCACTTGGCAACATAGCCGTCCCGGACCAGCCGTTCCACTCCGTCCACGACCCGGCTGCCGGGTCTCGCCGCCAACTCGAAAAGGCCCGTTGGCACTCCGGAGGTTGCCGCCTCGCAAACCATGGACATGCTGTCGGGAGTCACCCAGACCGCCCGTGAGGCGGAAAGTTGATGGCTTAGCCAATCCTCGTGGGTCTGCTGGGGGTGAACAACGGTGATCCGCACTCCGGCCATGTCGTCGAGGCGGTCCTGCAGGGGCTCCGGTGTTCGCCGTGAGGTGCTGATGGTCCAGCGCCAGTCAGGGTACTGACCGATCAGGTGGGATATCTGGCCCAGGACGACATCGTCGTCCCAGTCGAAGTGCGGCGAAGGCCCGCCTATGAGTAATAACGCTTCCCGTTTCTCGGTGATTCTGGCCAGGGGTGTGATGGTGTTCAGAACGCCTTCGGTTAACAGCACCCGCGGGCCTGGTTGGACGCGATCATGGGCTGGAATCAGGGCGCCGCTGACCAGAGACAGCGGAAACGCGGGCTTCATGATGACCAGCGTTCGGGTCCCGCGACGTTTTCGCAGCGCAAGCAGTAATCGATGCGTGCCGGACCCTGCCGCGACGACAAGATCGGGGCGAGGCAGTGACGCCTCCATACGTGGCGAAGAGGCCAGCAATGCCCGCCACAGAGGTACCTCTACGGTGGAGGCATCAACCCAGTAGGTGCTTGCTCCCGCCAGGACGCGAAGCCGGTTGCCAAGCCCCTTCAGCTGATTCCGGTGACCCGGCTTGTTGTCGGTCAGAAGCCACACCACCGGAGTGGATGCATCCTGCGTTCTGGGCTCGGGTTTGGCCATGGTGTTCCGGCATGTATTGCCGGCCTCCGTGTTGCCTGAGTTCGTTATTACCGGCGTTTGTAGAATCCCGGATCGTTCTCATCAGGGCGGGTCTTGAAGCGCCGGTGCATCCACAGATATTGATCCGGGGCGCGCCGCACTTCTCGCTCGATAGTCTGGTTGATCAATGTTGCATCCTGAAGATCGTCCCCGCTGGGAAAGCTCTCAAGGGCAGGATGGAAGTAGATGTCGTAACCCGGACCATCGTCACGTCGGAAATGACTGAACGGGACGACCTTGCAGCCGCTGCGCTCCGCGATCCTGGACGTAGCGGTAATCGTGCCCGCCGGTATTCCGAAGAAGGGCGCAAAGACAATATCCTTGCGGCCGTAATCCTGATCGGTGGCATACCAGACGGCCCGGTTTTTCTTAAGGCTGCGAAACAGGCCCCGGAGGTCCTTGGCGCCGAGCACGTTGCCATACCGGCGTTCACGGGCTCTCGTCATCACGGCGTTCATCAAAGGGTTGTTATGGTCCCGCTGCATCACGTCTGCTTCAATGAACTCGGTCACCAGGCTCCCGCCCAGATCCAGAGTGCTGTAATGGCCTCCCAGTAATAAAACGCCTTTGCCCTGCGCCAGAGCATGCTCGAAATGCTCAAGGCCATGGACCTGTGTGATGCCTGTCAGTTTGGCTGGATCGCGGAACCAGGCGATGCCAATTTCCAGCAAGCCAATACCATTGGCAATAAACGCTTTCCGAACCAGCGCAGATTGCTGAGCGGCCGTGAGTTCCGGGAAGCACAGCCGAATGTTCACCTCGGCGATGTGCCGACGTTCCCGGGCAAGGCGGAACGCCAGCAGTCCCGCCAGTTTGCCCAGCCACCACTGAACGCGTATTGGCAGCCGGGACACACACCACATCAAAAAGACTCCCAGCCAGGTGGGCCACCATCGGGGATGGCGGTAGGCCGAGTAATCCGTGTTTCGCGGTATTTTGCGGTATTTCGTTTTCACGTAAAGCCGGTCCTGCAAAGTCTGAATCGATTGATGGTGGCACAATGGCCCGAGCCATCAATCGGAAGCAAATCAATAGGTTTTGCGCTATGATAGCGCACTGTTTTGCCCGGAGTCCTGTGTGCTGCAATTTATCTATTCCCAGCTTATTAGGCTGATTCTGCCGTTCATTCTGCTGCGCCTGTGGTGGAACGGACGTCGAGCTCCGGAACTCAGGCGCAACTGGTACCAGCGCTTGGGCATTGTGCCCCGGGCTAGCGGCACGGTTGTGTGGGTTCATGCTGTCTCGGTGGGTGAAACCATAGCGGCAGCGCCCATGGTTCGACGATTGCTGGCCCGGAACCCGGGTATCACCATCCTGATGACAGCCATGACCGACACCGGCCTGGCCCAGGCACGCAAGATGTTTGGTGATCAGGTGCAGTACGCCTACGCACCCTATGATACGCCGGGCGCCATCCGGCGTTTCCTGGATCGCGCCAGCCCGCGAATACTGGTCATCATGGAAACCGAAATCTGGCCGAACATGATTCGTCAGTGCCGGGCTCGCCGGGTTCCGGTGTTTTTGATCAACGCCCGCCTGTCAGAACGATCCGCCCGGGGCTATGAGCGTATTCGCGGCCTCGCAGCCCCAATCATGCGCAGTATCAGTTGGGTGGCGGCCCAGGCAGAGAAAGACGCCGAGAGGTTTCGGCGAATTGGCGTTGCGCCTGAGAAAGTGGCCGTAACGGGTAGTGTCAAATTTGACGTTGATATCCCTGAAGATGTGCGAGCTGCGGCTATGGCGCTCCGACAGGAGCTGGCGGGGCGGCCAGTCTGGATTGCCGGCAGCACCCACGGCAGCGAAAACGATCAACTGCTGGCGGCTCATGGAAAAGTTTTGGCAGAACATCCAGGCGCTCTGCTGATCCTGGTTCCGAGACACCCCGACCGCTTTGAGCCTGTGGCAGAAAAAGCGGTCAAGGAGGGGCTGACTCTGGCCCGTCGCTCCCTTGGAGAGGGCCCTGCCCAGGCCCAGGTGTATCTCGGAGATACCATGGGGGAGCTGATGATGCTTTACGGCGCCAGTGACCTGGCCTTTGTAGGCGGCTCACTGATCGAGCGCGGCGGCCACAACCCCCTCGAACCCGCCGGATGGGGTATTCCGGTGTTTTCAGGCCCGCATATCTTTAATTTCGAAACTATATACCAGAGCCTGCTGAATGACCGGGGCGTTAAACTGGTTACCGATGCAGATGATCTGGCCGCTCACGTGTCGTCTCTTTTTAGTGACGGTCAGGAACGTGAAGCGATTGGTCAGCGAGCCCTGGAAGTGGTGAACAAGAACCGCGGGGCGTTAGACAAGGTGGTTGATGGGATTATTGAGCGGGTGTGATACATCCGCCCAAAAGATGCGGGCGAGCCTTCGGGCCCGCCCTGGTGGTTACTGGGTAGGATCGTCCAAGGTTTTCTTCTCGTTGGCCAGAGCCTCGATCCCGGGGGCAGCGGCGCTCAGCCAGTTGTTCAGGTCGATCAGATCCCGAGGGGTCAGGATTCCGGCGGCCTGTTTGAGCTGAAGCGAGTTGATCACATAATCATAGCGGGCGTTGGCGTAATCCCTCAGGGCTACGTAATAGGCCCGTTCCGCATCCAGCACTTCCACAATATTGCGCGTCCCAACCTCATAGCCGGCGCGGGTGGCGTCCAGGGCGCTGCGGCGGGAGATGATGGTCTGTTCCAGCGCCGAAGCGGTCTCTATATTGTTGTTGACCGTCAGGAACAGGCTCCGGGTATTCACGCGTACGTCCCGGCGCACCGTATTCAGGTCCTGTTCGGCGGCGGTGAGCAGCGAGCGCTGTTCCCGGACGCCGGCCTGGGTGCCGCCGCCCGTGTAGAGCGGGATGGTCAGTGACAGTGAGGCAATGGACTGGTTGCCCTCCTGCTGAGTAAAAAGGGCGTTCTCCAGACTGGTCTCCTGGTATGAGGCGCTCAGGTCAAGGGTCGGCAAATGACCGGACTTTGCCGCTTTCAGGGTGGCTTCGCTGGCATTGAACTGCCTCAGGGCTGCCTGAATGGACCAGTTCTGCTCCACGGCGGTTGTTTCCCAGGAAGTCGGATCCATGGGCTCCGGCCGTCCGAGCGGAAAATTCTGCCTGAGGTTTTCCATGACCTCGGGATATTCGCCGGTTAACCGGGCCAGTTGTTCCCTGGCCACATTCAGGTCGTTGTCGGCGGCGATGCGCTGGCTCCTGGCATCGTCGTAGCTGGCACGCGCTTCATAGACTTCGGTGATGGCAATGAGCCCCACGTCAAACCGTTCCCGGGCCTGTTCGTACTGGCGCTGGATGGCCGTTTCAGTCGCTTTCGCGGTTGTGACGGTGTCCCTGGCGCGCAAGACACCGAAGTAGGCGGTTGCCACGTCGAGAATCAGCTGTTGCTGGGCCAGGTTGTACTGGGCCTCGGCCGCCTCGGTCTGGAACTGGCTGGCTTCGTAGCTGAACCAGTCTTGAGCCCGGAACAGTGGCTGAGTCAGCTCGACGCCGTAGCGGTAGGTTCGATAACTGTCTCCCGAGAAGAGTTGCCGCGTCAGCTCATCGGCGTTTGCCCCCCCGGGTATATTCCTGGGCTCGAAACTTGTGTAGCTTGCTGACCCAACCGCCGAGATTTTGGGCAGCAGGGCGCTCTTGCTGACATCGCTGGTTGCCTGCTGCGCCTGGAACTGCGCCAGGGACGAGGCAATGCCGGAGTCATAGGACAGTGCCTTTTCATAGGTTTCCATCAGATCCAGAGAGAACGCAGGCTGGGCTGCGAGCAGGCTGATCAATCCTGGAAGTAAACGCTTATTCATTGCTTCTCCTGAAAAACTATCTCCGGGTATCCCTGATCTGGATAGGGGGTTCGGAAGGCCTGTATTCAAGGTATGGGCCGGTGCCGACGGTGACCCAAAGGTATTGGTTGCTCATTATGGACAATAAACGCCTCCGCTTCTACACTTGCAGAGTTCACTCATTTTGTGAGCAGTTCGCGTCTTGACGGGGTGCTGATACACCGAAAACCGGTGGTTGGCTGAGATTGCAGTGCGGAACCCGCAACCTGATCCGGATAATACCGGCGTAGGGATTAAGACCATTCAAAACGTGCTGGTTCCAGCCTCTTCCGTACCGGAAGGCCCGTCATACGCGACCCGACAACCCTCCAATACCGGGAGCAGACCATGACGGACTTGCCAGCCTATCTCAGTGAATCCGCAGCGGCGGATTCCGCCGCCATCAAACCATTATCAGGCTCACGAAAAGTATACGTGCAGGGTAGCCGATCCGATCTGCGGGTACCTATGCGGGAAATTACCGTGCAGGACACGCCCACGGAGATGGGCGGCGAGCCGAACCCTCCGGTGGTTGTGTACGATACGTCCGGCCCGTACACAGATCCTGAAGCTGCTATTGATCTTCGTAAAGGTCTCAAACCAGTCCGCGCCGCCTGGATCGCCGAACGCGGTGATGTGGAACAGCTTCCGGACTACTCTTCCGGGTTCACCCGCCGCCGCATGAAAGACCCCCAGCTTGACCCGCTGAGGTTCATGGACGAGCGAAAACCGCTACGGGCCAAACCTGGCCAAAACGTTTCCCAGATGCACTACGCCCGGCAGGGTATCGTGACCCCGGAGATGGAGTACATCGCCATCCGTGAAAACATGAAGCTGCAGGAGGCCCGGGAACAGGGTCTGCTGAAAGACCAGCATCCCGGACAGTCCTTCGGTGCGGGCCTGCCGGACCAGATTACCCCCGAATTCGTCCGGGACGAAGTGGCTCGCGGCCGCGCCATCATCCCCGCGAACATCAATCACCCGGAATCCGAGCCGATGATCATTGGCCGTAACTTTCTGGTGAAGATTAACGGCAACATTGGCAACTCAGCGGTCAGCTCCTCCATTGAGGAAGAAGTCGAGAAACTGACCTGGGGCATCCGCTGGGGCGCCGATACCATCATGGACCTGTCTACCGGCAAGAACATCCACGAGACCCGGGAATGGATCATCCGCAACTCCCCGGTACCCATCGGCACCGTGCCGATTTACCAGGCCCTGGAAAAAGTCGGCGGCGTGGCCGAAGACCTGACCTGGGAAATCTTCCGGGACACCCTGATTGAGCAGGCCGAGCAGGGGGTGGATTACTTTACCATCCACGCCGGCGTCCGCCTGCACCATGTGCCTATGACTGCCAAGCGCACCACAGGCATCGTCTCCCGGGGTGGTTCGATCATGGCCAAATGGTGCCTGGCTCACCACAAGGAAAGCTTCCTGTACGAGCACTTCGAAGACATCTGCGAAATCATGAAAGCCTACGATGTCTCTTTCAGCCTCGGCGACGGCCTGCGCCCCGGCTCCATCGCCGACGCCAACGACGCAGCCCAGTTCGGCGAACTGGAAACCCTGGGTGAGCTGACCAAAATTGCCTGGAAACACGACGTCCAGTGCATGATCGAAGGCCCCGGCCACGTGCCCATGCATCTGGTAAAAGAGAACATGGACAAGCAACTGGAATGCTGCGACGAAGCCCCGTTCTACACCCTCGGCCCGCTGATCACCGATATTGCGCCGGGCTATGATCACATTACCTCCGGCATCGGCGCGGCGATGATCGGGTGGTATGGCTGCGCCATGCTCTGCTATGTGACCCCCAAAGAGCACCTGGGCCTGCCCAACAAGGACGACGTGAAAACCGGCATCATCACCTACAAGATCGCCGCCCACGCCGCCGACCTGGCCAAGGGCCACCCGGGCGCCCAGATCCGCGACAACGCCCTCTCCAAGGCCCGCTTCGAGTTCCGCTGGGAAGACCAGTTCAACCTCGGCCTGGACCCGGACACGGCCCGCGCCTACCACGACGAAACCCTGCCGAAGGAATCCGCCAAGGTGGCCCACTTCTGCTCCATGTGCGGCCCGAAGTTCTGCTCCATGCAGATCTCCCAGGAGGTTCGGGATTATGCCAGGGAGCATGGCCTTGATGAGGTATCCGCAGTGGATGCCGGCATGCAGGAGAAATCCCGGGAGTTCGTGGAGTCTGGGAGTAAGCTTTACGACAAGGTTTGAACTTGAAGTAATACCCAACTAAAGGCTATCGTTCCAAGTCGATTCAACGACCGGACAAAAAATGGCCAAACCGTTCCAGTTCAACGCCGACGACGTCAACGTCGAAAAACGTGAAACCGTCTTCCAGGGCTTCTTCCGCATGGATAAGCTCTGGTTGACCCATCCGCGTTTTGACGGCCGGGACATGCCGGTGTTTACCCGAGAACTCTTCATTCGTGGCGATGCCACCTGTGTACTTCCCTACGACCCGGAACGGGACGAGGTAGTCCTTCTTGAGCAGTTCCGTCTTGGTGCCCTGGGTCGTGATCAGTCGCCGTGGCTGCTGGAGCTGGTGGCTGGTATGAACGAAGACGGCGAGAGCCCTGAAGAAGTCGCTCAACGCGAGGGCCAGGAAGAGGCCGGACTTACCTTTGAGCCGCTGGAAAAAATCTGCGATTACCTGGTGTCACCCGGCGGCAGCACGGAAATGATTCACCTTTATTGCGGGTGTGTCAGCACCGCGGATGCCGGTGGTCTGTATGGTATGGAACATGAACATGAGGATATCCGTGCCCATGTGGTGTCATCCGACGACGCCATAGCGATGATCCACGATGGTCGCATCAACAACGCGGCCGCCATTATAGCCCTGCAGTGGCTCGAGCTGAATCGGGCCCGTTTGAGGAAAGGGTGGCAGTGATGGGCGAGTGGACCATGAAACCCAGGCGGTATGTTCCGGATCTCAGACAGCTCGGCGCCTTGTGTGACGGAAACTATCAGCGGCTCCGTAAGCTGAGGCAGCTGGAGGTGGACGGCAAGCCCGTGTGCGAGTTCGAGCTGCATCGGGAGAACCACTACCTGGGACGAGTCCGGATTCAGGTGCTCCAGACAGCAAAGTTCACCGAAACCCTGTTGCTTGAGCAGGTCCATAATTCCGGTCGTTGGTTAAACAACCCTCAAATGACCGTACGGGTCTACCACGACGCCAGCATGGCGGAAGTGATCAGCTGCTACCGTGATCGCCAGATTGCTCCCGTCAACGATTACCCCAATCGCTTCATGCACCATCCGGATGAAAAGGTCCAGGTCAACGGCTTCCTCGCCGATTGGCTGGATTACTGTCTCAGGTTTGGTCACCTGCCCATGGAACATGCAGCCTGGTCTGCCGGCGAAGGCGTCGACTGAGGCGGTTCGATACACGCTTATCCTGTACTAAAGTGGTGTGGCTATGGCGCACCGATGTGCCATAGTTGTCAAAAATTGCAATATATCGTCTAAGCCTTGCCAGAATGTGACCCGGGTTCGATTCGAAAGTGATAAATCTGTGAATCGGCGTCGTACACTTGTTATCAGACCACGTATTGCCAGCGAGTAGATCCAGAACGCCATGACCACGAAGGAAAAAAACCGGCCACTGCGGGTACTGCAGCTGACTGATCCGCACCTGATGGCGCGTGCCGACGGAGATCTGTTGGGCGTTAGAACCCGGGAAAGCCTGCAGGCGGTTATTGCAGAGGTATTGAAAGTGCACGGTCAGCCGGATCTGATTCTGGCTACCGGGGATCTCGCTCAAGACGGGTCGGTGGAAGCGTACCGAGTCTTTGGTGAGAGCCTGAAGTCTTTCTCCTGTCCCTCAGTCTGGATCGCTGGTAATCACGATCATATCGATAACCTGCTCCAGGTTTCTCGCGAGTACAACGCTTCTGATCGTCACGTGATTCAGGGTGGCTGGCAGTTTGTGATGCTGGATTCCTCTGTGCCCGGCAAGGTTTTCGGCGCTTTGGCTGAATCCGAACTGGCGTTCCTCTCGGAGACGCTTGAGCAACATCCGGACATACCGGCAGTGATTGCACTCCATCATCATCCGGTGGATATCGGCTCCGACTGGATGGAGAAAATTGGCCTAACCAATCGCGATGCGTTCTGGCAGGTGCTAGATCGATTTCCTCAGGTCAGGATCGTGTTGTGGGGGCATATCCATCAGGAGCACGAGCGCGAGCGCAACGGCGTGCAGCTGTTGGCCACGCCGTCCACCTGCATCCAGTTTACTTCCGGTTCCAGTAAGTTCTCGGTTGAGGATTTACCGCCCGGTTACCGCTGGTTCGAATTCCACGATTATGGCGACTTCGCAACGGAAGTCCGCCGGGCCGAGGATTTCCAGTTCGAGCTGGATCAGAACAGTTCCGGTTACTGAATACTTTCTCTGAGTTCCCGAGCGGCGGCGACCATGCCTTTCAGGGCAGGGCGGACCTCCTCCCACTGACGGGTCTTCAGGCCACAGTCTGGGTTCACCCATAGCCGCTCTGCTGGTATCCGCTCTGCCGCCTTTATCATCAATGATCGAATCTGCTCGCTGTCGGGAATATTCGGCGAGTGTATGTCATAGACACCGGGCCCGATGTCGTTCGGGTAATGGAAACCACGGAAGGCATCGAGAAGCTCCATGTCCGACCGGGAGGTCTCGATGGTAATCACATCAGCGTCCATCCGGGCGATGGCTTCGATAATGTCGTTGAACTCCGAATAGCACATGTGGGTGTGGATCTGGGTTTCGTCTCGAACGCCGTTGGCAGATATCCGGAATGACTCGATGGCCCAGTCCAGATAGTTCTTCCAATCGGCTTGCCGCAGCGGCAAGCCCTCCCGAAGGGCGGCTTCATCGATCTGGATAATTCGGGCGCCCGAGGCCTCCAGATCCAGCACCTCCTCCCGGATGGCCAGTGCCAGTTGAAGGCAGGTCTCTCGCCGTGGCTGGTCGTCCCGCACGAACGACCAGTTGAGGATGGTGACAGGTCCGGTCAGCATGCCCTTCAGAGGCTTTTTCGTGAGCGACTGGGCATAGCGGATCCATTCGACGGTCATGGCTTTCGGGCGAGATATGTCTCCGAACAGGATGGGTGGTTTCACGCATCGCGAGCCGTAGGACTGAACCCACCCGAACTGACTGAAGGCATAGCCGTCCAGTTGTTCGCCGAAATATTCGACCATGTCGTTTCGCTCGGCTTCGCCGTGAACAAGCACATCGAGCCCCAGGGCCTCCTGCTCGACAATGCAGCGACGAACCTCTTCGCGAATCCGGGCGTTGTATTGCGGCTCCTTTAGCTCACCCTTTCGGAACTGCAAGCGGGTCTGGCGGATATCCCGTGTTTGGGGAAAGGACCCGATGGTGGTTGTCGGGAAGCGGGGTAGGCCAAGCTTCCGTTGCTGTATGGCGATGCGGTCCGGGAAACGGCTTTGCCGCTGACCGAGTGCCGGGCTGACGTCGGCGAGACGGGCCTGCACAGAAGCGCTGTGAACTTGTTCGGATGTTGCCCGACTGTTGACGGCTACCGTCGATTCCGCCAGTTGTTCGCGAACGGCCGCTCTTCCATTACTCAACGCTGTGGCGAGAGTCTTCAGTTCATCCAGTTTCTGGACGGCGAATGCCAGCCAGCTGCGGATTTCCGGGTCAAGCTTGTCTTCACTCGTTAGATCGACAGGCACATGAATCAGTGAGCAGGATGGCGCGAGCCAGAGACGATTCCCCAACTTTTCATAGACCGGTTCGAGCCAGTCGAGGGTCTTCTCCAGATCCGATCGCCAGATATTCCGGCCATTGATAACGCCCAAAGAAAGTTGCTTGTGGGGCGGTAGCCAGTCGACCACACGGGGGACTTCCTGTGGGGCACTGATGGCATCGAGGTGGAATCCGGCCACGGGTAATTCACAGGCCAGCTGCAGATTTTCTCGCAATTCACCGAAGTAAGTGGTTACCAACAACTTCGGCGTGCTTGTCTTGAGGTGGTGATAAGCGAGGCTGAAGGCGTGGCGCCAGTCCGCATCCAGGTCGGTCACAAGCGCGGGTTCGTCTACCTGAACCCACTCAACGCCACGGTCTGCTAACAGTTCCAGAAGCTCTGAGTACACGGGCAGTAGCGACTCCAGCAGCAACAGTCGGTCGCTGTCGTCTTTGGCTTTGCCAAGCCAGAGATAGGTGACGGGGCCGATAATCACCGGCTTTGGTGTCACTCCTTGGGCTCGCGCCTCGTCGATCTGATCGATTAGTCGGTTGCCATTGAGTCGAAAGCGGGTGTTCTGGTGGAACTCGGGCACGATGTAGTGATAGTTGGTGTCGAACCATTTGGTCATTTCCCCTGCCTGAACACCACAGCAGGCTGATTCCTGCCCGGAACGCCCCCGGGCTACACGGAAATAACGGTCGAGTTCGCTGCCTTTGGTGTCGTTCACCCGCTCAGGCAGGTTGCCCAGGGTGACACTCATATCCAGTATCTGGTCGTAAAAGGAGAAGTCTCCGACGGGCACTCGGTCCAGTGGGTGTTGGTTCTGCCAATGCCTGCGCCGGAGATCAGCACCGGTAATCTGCAGATCCTCCTCGCTTATCTGGCCTTTCCAGAATGCTTCCTGGGCAAACTTCAGCTCGCGGCGGGCCCCGATTCGTGGGAAGCCGAGATTGTGGGTGGTTACCATGGTGTGTCCTCTGCTTGATTCTGTGATTTTGAAGAAAGTGCAGAGTATCCATCTGGCGGAATGAAAAATAATGGTATTATTTCAGCGATCAATGAATATTAGTCATGTAAAGGGTGCTAATGATCGAGCGAAGCCATCTGGAAATTCTCCGGGCAGTGAATCAGCAGGGGTCTTTGACGGCGGCCGCCGAGTGCCTGCACTTGACGCAATCTGCCCTCAGCCATTCCATCCGTAAGCTGGAACACCAGTTGGGTACCGACGTCTGGGTGCGGGAAGGGCGGCAGTTGCGACTGACCCAGTCGGGGGAATACCTGCTTTCACTGGCCAACAGGCTGCTGCCGCAGTTGGAGCACGCGGAGATGCTGATCGGCCAGTTTGCCAGGGGGCAGCGTGGCACGCTGCGTATCGGAATGGAGTGCCATCCATGCTATCAATGGCTGTTGAAAGTAGTCGGGCCCTATCTGGAGAGCTGGCCCGGGGTGGATGTGGATGTAAAACAGAAATTCCAGTTTGGCGGCATTGGCGCCCTGTTCGGTCACGACATCGACATGCTGGTAACTCCAGACCCCCTGCAGCGCCCGGGCCTGGTTTTCGAGCCGGTGTTCGACTACGAGCAGGTGTTGGTGGTGGCTGCGGACCATGCTCTGGCGGACAAGGCATGGGCTGAACCCGGGGATCTGGAGAAAGAAACCCTGATCACCTACCCGGTGGAGATCGAACGTCTGGATATCTACACGCGGTTCCTGCTTCCGGCCCACGCCAGTCCCGCGCGGCATAAAACCATCGAGACCACCGATATCATGTTGCAAATGGTCGCGGCAGGGCGCGGGGTGGCCGCGCTCCCACGCTGGCTGGTCGAGGATTACGGTACTCGGATTCCGGTTCGGCCGGTTCAGCTGGGGGAAACGGGGATTCCGAAACAGATCTTTTTAGGACTTCGTGAGCGGGATCGGGAGGTGGATTACCTGAATTCGTTCATGAAGCTGGCACGTGAGGTTCGCTGGAATTAACCTCTTCAGTTAAACTGCGCAAAAAATTCGTTCAGGAAACCAGACTATGAGTGAGATACCCGCAGACCTGAAATACATTGAGACCCATCAATGGGTTCGCGTGTCAGACGATGGCACGGCGACTGTCGGTATTACGGATTTTGCCCAGGAGCAACTGGGTGATGTGGTATACATCGGTGTTCCGGATGTGGGCGCAACGGTTAACGGAGGAGAGGAAGCCGGGGTCGCTGAGTCTGTGAAGTCGGCTTCGGATGTGTTCAGCCCGGTGACCGGTGAGGTTATCGAGGTGAATGAGAGCCTCGAGGACGAGCCGGAGAAGGTCAACGAAGATCCCTACGGTGACGGCTGGCTTTACAAGGTGCGGCTTGACGATGCTGGTGAGCTGGATGGCCTGATGGATTCTACAGCTTATGCGGAGCATGTGGCGGCCGAGGAATAACACTTCCGCTTGGGAGGCTGGCCTGACGGGGCGGGCCTTCCAAAACACGCTGTGAATACGTCCCTGTACGCTTGGCTCCGCCATCCCTGGCTCCGCACAGTTTTGGAAGGCCCGCCCCGTCAGCCCGTCATACATCGGTATCAGTTTCAACTCATCTTGTATAATCCCTGTCTTTCCTTTCCAGGTGGTCTTTATGAATTTTCCGGTTCTGTATCTTCGAAAAGGCGCAGAGCGCCGTCTCCGTGCTGGCCATCTATGGGTTTACAGCAATGAGGTGGACACCCGCCGCAGTCCGCTGACGGAATTCGAGGCCGGTGTTCAGGCGGAGCTTCGGGCGTCGAACGACAAGCCTCTGGGTACAGTGTTCGTTAATCCCCATGCGCTGATTTGTGGCCGGCTGATCAGTCGGGATCCGGGCCACGGTATGACGCCCCAGCGGTTGACCCAGCGGATGGAGGCTGCGCTTGCGCTCAGAGAACGGCTTTTCGACAAGCCGTTTTACCGTTGGGTGTTTGGCGACAGTGACGGGCTTTCGGGGTTGGTGATTGACCGGTTTGATTCCACGGTGGTGGTGCAGATTTCCACGGCCGGTATGGAAGCGATGAAGGAGGCAGTTGTTCGGGCAGTTCAGCGGCTGGTGCACCCGGCGGCGATCATCCTCAAGAACGATGGCAAGATGCGCAAGGTGGAAGGGCTGGATACCTACGTGGAGCAGGCCCATGGCGCTGAAGTCAGCTTGTTGGAGGTGGAGGAGAACGGTGTCCGGTTCGAGGTACCTTTGGAAGGCGGGCAGAAGACGGGCTGGTTCTATGATCATCGGATGAATCGTGCCCGTTTGCAGGCTTATGCGCCGGGTAAGCGGGTCCTGGATGTGTTCAGTTACGTTGGTGGCTGGGGTATCCAGGCAGCCTGTGCGGGGGCCACCCAGGTGACCTGTGTGGACAGTTCGGCCAGTGCCATTGATTCGGTCCACCACAACGCCAGACTCAACGGCCTGGACAATGTGGAAACCATTGAGGGCGATGCTTTCGAAGCCCTGAAGGCGCTGGCGGATGAGAAGGAGAAGTTTGATGTGGTGGTTCTCGATCCGCCGGCACTGATTCCCCGGCGCAGGGACCAGAAGGCGGGTGAAGAGGCCTATGCCCGGCTGAACCAGCTCGGTCTGCGGTTGCTGGAGCGCGATGGGATACTGGTTTCCGCGTCCTGTTCGATGCATCTCTCGCAGGAGAAGCTGGTGGACATCATTCGAGGCAGCGGCCGCAAGATCGACCGCTTTGTCCAGTTGCTCGAGCAGGGGCATCAGGCTCCGGATCACCCGGTGATTCCGGGCATCCCCGAGACCGATTACATCAAGTCCTGCTTTGTACGCTCACTAACAGGCTTCTTCTGAAGCATTTGAAGTCGGGGTCAGATGAAAGCTTTCATCTGACCCCATATTCACATTTCAGCCTCTCAGTGACATCACTTTCCAGCCGTTGTCCCGGGCAAATTGCTCCAGGGTCGGGTCCGGGTCGACGGCTACCGGGTTGTCCACTTTTTTCAGCAGCGGCAAGTCATTGTGGGAGTCGCTGTAGAACCAGGCCCCCTCGAGTGTCCTGTTATGGGCACTCAGCCAGTCATCCAGTCGCGCGACTTTGCCATCCTGAAAGCTCGGAGTGCCGGCCACTTCGCCTGTATAACGGCCGTTGACAAGCTCGGGCTCGGTGGCAATCAGATGTTCGATGCCGAGGGCCTCGGCAATGGGTTCAGTCACAAAACGGTTGGTGGCGGTGATGATCATCAGGGTGTGACCCTGCTCCCGGTGGCTGTCCAGCAGCGTATTCGCAGTGGCCTGCATCATGGGGCGTACTTTTTTCTCCATAAAGGCTTCCCGCCACGCCAGTAGCTCTTCCATGTTGTGACTGGCCAAAGGCTGAAGGGCAAACCCCAGGTAGTGCAGAATATCCAGCTCGCCGTTCAGGTATTCCTGATAGAAGCGGTCGTTGGCAAGGCGGTATTCCTCGGCATCGACAATGCCTTCCTCCACCAGAAATTCGCCCCAGGCGTGGTCGCTGTCTCCGGCTAAAAGGGTGTTGTCGAGATCAAAAATTGCGAGCGTCAAGCGGCTACCTCCGGTGATCACAGGGCTTGCAGTAAAACGCCAAGTCTATCATGACCTGTCCCCAACGGCTCCGTTTGCCGAACCCTTGGGATTCTGTAAGAATGAGAGCAACTTGGACAAATCCGACCGGTGAATTTTTGTACCGGTCAACCGACTTTTGAGAGGACTGTGCCGTGATCGATTCAGACGGTTTCAGACCCAACGTCGGAATCATTCTGGCCAATCACAGAGGAGAAGTTCTCTGGGCAAGGCGAATAGGGCAGGACTCCTGGCAGTTTCCCCAGGGTGGCATCAAACATGATGAATCCCCCGAGGATGCGCTGTACCGGGAGCTTGGAGAGGAAATCGGCCTCTGTGCAAACGATGTGGAAATCATCAGCTGCACGCGAGGCTGGCTGAGGTATCGACTCCCGAGGAGGATGGTACGCCAAAACTCCCACCCCGTTTGTGTGGGCCAAAAACAGAAATGGTTCCTGCTGAGGATGTTATCGCCGGACGCGCAGGTTTGCGTGGATGGTACGGATTCACCGGAGTTCGACGGCTGGCAGTGGGTAAGCTACTGGTATCCGTTGGGGCAGGTGGTTTCATTCAAGCGAGAAGTGTATCGACGCGCGCTGAGAGAGCTTGCGCCGCGACTGTTCTACAACATGGAGCAGTGGCATCGGGCGGAGCAGAATCGGCGTTTACAGGAACACCAGAAATGACGGACTGACACCGCCATGCTGAGCATTCTGCGAAGTCTAGTACAAGAGGTAAACAGCGCCCGCGATCTGCAGGAGGCGCTGGATATCATTGTATCGCGGGTGCAGAAAGCCATGGGAACCGAGGTCTGTTCCGTCTATCTGCTTGACCCTGCCACCAACCGCTACATTTTGATGGCCACCGAAGGCCTTTACCGCAAGGCGGTAGGCCAGGTGAGCCTGGCTTACTCTGAGGGCCTTGTCGGTCTCGTGGGTTCCCGCGAAGAACCCATCAACCTTGAAGATGCACCGTCCCACCCGCGCTACCGCTATTTC
This sequence comes from Marinobacter sp. DSM 26671, assembly GCF_900112835.1. Classification (NCBI taxonomy): domain Bacteria; kingdom Pseudomonadati; phylum Pseudomonadota; class Gammaproteobacteria; order Pseudomonadales; family Marinobacteraceae; genus Marinobacter; species Marinobacter sp. DSM 26671. The sequence goes on from NZ_FONF01000014.1 coordinate 45,879, forward strand.
CCCGAGACCGGGGAGGAGCGCTTCCGCTCGTTCCTGGGTGTTCCGATTATTCACCATCGCCGGGTGCTGGGGGTGCTCGTTGTCCAGCAGCGGGAAAGTTCCCGGTGCTTTGATGAGGGCGAAGAGGCATTCCTGGTAACCGTTTCCGCTCAGCTGGCGGGGGTCATAGCCCATAGTGAAGCCACCGGCGCCATCAGTGGCCTGTCCCTGACCGGTGAGGAGGCACACGATGTCAGTTTCAACGGCGTGCCGGGTGCTCCAGGTGTTGCCATCGGCAATGGCGTTGTCGTTTATCCATCGGCTGATCTTGATGTGGTACCGGAAAAGCCGACTGATGATATTGATCAGGAACTGGCCCTGTTCGGAGCGTCGGTGAAGGCGGTAAGGGAAGATATCGAGCGGGTTGCCAAGCGGTTGGCTTCGCAGCTGCGTCCTGAAGAGCAGGCCCTGTTCGATGTTTATCTGAGAATGCTGGGCGACGATGCCATGCCTGGTGAGGTGTCGAACAAGATCAGGGAAGGGATCTGGGCCCAGGGCGCTCTCAAGCAGGTGGTTCAGCAGTACATCCGTCATTTCGAGATGATGGACGATCACTACCTGCAGGAACGCGCTGTTGATATCCGGGACCTGGGCCGCCGTCTGCTGTCTCATCTGCAGGAAGGCGAGCAGAAGCACCTGAACTACCCCGAGCGCACGGTCCTGGTCAGCGAAGAGCTGACACCGGCCATGCTTGGCGAGGTCCCCAAGGGGCAGCTGGTGGGTCTGGTGTCGGTCAAAGGCTCCAGTAACTCTCATGTCGCCATCCTGGCACGTGCCATGGGCGTGCCCACGGTTATGGGGCTTGTCGACATTCCGGTGAACCAGCTTGATGGCAAGGAGCTGATCGTAGACGGCTTTGAGGGCCAGATTTTTGCTTCGCCATCGGCAGACCTCCGCTCCTATTACCAGGCGATCTGCGACGAAGAAGACGAACTTATTCGCGGGCTTGAAGTTCTCAAGGACAAGCCCTGTGAAACCACCGATCACCATCGGGTCTCACTGCTGGTGAACACCGGGTTGATGACCGATGTGGTGCGCTCGCTCTCGCACGGTGCCGAGGGTATCGGTCTTTACCGGACCGAAGTGCCCTTCATGATCAAGGACCGCTTCCCCTCAGAGCAGGAGCAGCGAGAGTATTACCGGGAGCAGCTCGAAGCCTTCGCGCCGAGCCCCGTTACCATGCGTACGCTGGATATTGGCGGCGACAAGGCGCTGACCTATTTCCCGATCCAGGAGGAAAACCCGTTCCTGGGCTGGCGGGGTATCCGCGTTACCCTCGACCACCCGGAGATCTTCCTGGTTCAGGTTCGGGCCATGCTCAAGGCCAGCGAGGGGTTGAACAACCTCCAGATCATGCTGCCAATGATCTCCAACATCTCGGAGGTGGAGGAGTCCCTGCACCTGATTTACCGGGTGTACCACGAAGTTCGGGAAGAGGGTTACGACATTCACATGCCCAAGGTGGGCGTGATGGTCGAAATCCCCGCTGCCGTTTACCAGATCCGGGAGCTGGCGGACCGGGTGGACTTCCTCTCTGTTGGTTCCAACGACCTGACCCAGTATCTGCTGGCGGTCGATCGTAACAATCCCCGGGTTGCCCAGCTCTATCACTCGTATCATCCGGCGGTACTCCAGGCGCTGGTGCGAATCGCTCAGGACGCTCACTCGGTGGGCAAGCCCGTTGGCATCTGCGGTGAACTGGCGGGTGATCCCGGCGGTGCGCTGCTGTTGATGGCCATGGGTTACGATTCCCTGTCCATGAACGCCGCCAGCTTGCCGAAGGTCAAATCGGTGATTCGCAGTGTCAGCCGTGAGTGGGCCATTCAGCTATTGGAAGATGTGTTGTTGCTGGACTCGCCTCACGTGATCAAGAGCTGTGTCGACCTGGCGTTGCGTAATGCCGGCTTCGGCCGTTACCTGCGCCCCGGCAAGTCAACGGCCATGGCGGTATCAGAGGCCGCCGTTTCCTGATCGCAGGTGCGGGTTTGGGCAATATAGGGTGCGCACTCTAAATACGGTTGTTATCTTGAGAATGGAATTATCCGGCGGCCTGCCCGACGGGCCCGCATTCTTAATCCGGAAAAGGGAAGGCTATGAGCTCGCCAATTGACCATAAACCCGCTCCCCGCATCGGGCTTGCCCTTGGTGGCGGTGGTCCTCTGGGCGGCATTTATGAAATCGGAGCGCTCCGGGCGCTGGATGAGGCACTTGATGGTCTCGATTTCAACAACATCGATGTTTATGTTGGTGTAAATGGCGGATCTTTTGTGGCGGCGAATCTCGCCAACCAGATGACCACGGCGCAACTTTGCCGGATTTTCGTGCGCAACGAGGCGGAAGTGCACCCGTTCCATCCGGAAGTATTCTATCGCCCGGCTTTCCGGGAGATTGGCAGTCGATTGCTGGCAATTCCCGGGTTGGTTTCGACGGCAGTGAGTCGCTTCGTCAACAACCCCTACGATCAGAGTCTGCTGGAAGCCATGACCATTCTGGCCCAGGCAGCGCCGGCCGGGCTGTTTGATAACGAAGGCCTGCATGAGTATCTCAAACGGGCCTTCACCATGCTTGGGCGCACCAATGATTTCCGTCAGCTCAAGCGCAGCCTCTACATCGTGGCTGCCGATGTTGAGAGTACCGAAGCGGTCTGCTTTGGTGCTCCCGGTTTTGATCATGTGCCCATTTCCAAGGCTATTCAGGCCAGCACTGCCTCACCGGGGTTGTATGTGCCAGTGGAAATCGATGGGCGGTATTATGTGGACGGTACGCTGCGCAAGGGTTTGCACGCCTCCGTGGCTTTTGAAGACGGTGCCGACCTGGTTTTCGCCGTGAATCCCCAGGTGCCGATTGACGCCAGTGCGGCGGTCCGGGCCGGCTCCATGAAGCCGGGCGAGCTGACCCGCTCAGGTATGCCAAACGTTCTGTCACAGACCTTCAGGACCATGGTGTACTCAAGGATGCAGTCGGGCATTGCCCAGTATGCCCGGGATTATCCCGACAAGGATATTCTGCTGTTTGAACCCACCCGAGACGACGCCAAGCTGTTCTTCTCCAACGTATTCAGCTTCCAGTCCCGTAGAATGGTGTGTGAGCACGCCTATCAGATGACACGGCGGGATCTTCTGAGTCGCGCAGATCAGCTGGAGCCCAAGCTGGCGAAATATGGCATCAAGCTTCGCCGGGATCGCCTTGAAGACGAGCAGCGGACGATCAGTACCAGTCTATACGGCGAAATGCTGCCACTGTATGTGGCCAAGGGCAGGAAGAAAAAAGCCGAGAAGGGCCGGTTGGCGGGTGGCTTGACTAACGTTTCGCACCTCTTTTCAAAGGCGCAATAATGTTCAGTAGGCGAGGGGGCAGATGACTGTGTCATCTGCCCCCTCGCTCACGCCTACAGAATGTACCGGCTCAGATCCTCGTCTTCGGACAACTCTCCAAGCTTTTCATCCACGTATTCGGCGGTTACCTCGAAGCCATCGGTAACCTTGTCACCGGCATCGAAGGAAAGGGTTTCAAGCAACCGCTCAAGGACGGTATGCAGCCGACGGGCACCGATGTTTTCAGTGCTCTCGTTCACCTTCCAGGCAACCTCGGCGATACGTGCAATGGCATCCTCCCGGAAGGTCAGTTTCACACCTTCGGTCAGCATCAGCGCTTCGTACTGCTGCACCAGGGAGGCATCCGGTTCGGTCAGGATGCGTTTGAAGTCCTCGGGTGTCAGTGCCTGAAGCTCAACGCGGATCGGCAAGCGGCCTTGCAGCTCCGGAATCAGATCCGAGGGCTTGGACAGGTGGAACGCGCCGGAAGCGATGAACAGAATATGATCGGTGCGCACAGATCCGTATTTCGTGCTTACGGTGCTGCCCTCAATTAACGGGAGCAGATCGCGCTGGACGCCCTCGCGGGAAACATCCGACGAGGTATTCTCGGATCGCTTGGCGACCTTGTCGATCTCGTCCACGAACACGATGCCATTCTGCTCGACGGCCTGAATGGCTTTCTGCTTGATCTCTTCTTCGTTGACCAGCTTCGCAGCCTCTTCTTCCTTGGCCCGCTTGAGGGCGTCAGAAACCTTCATCTTCCGTGTTTTTCGCTTGTCGGAAGACAGGTTGGAGAACATGCTCTGCAGCTGATTGGTCATCTCCTCCATGCCCGGAGGCGCCATAATTTCGACTCCGGCGTTGGAATTACGCAGGTCGATCTCGATTTCCTTGTCATCCAGTTCGCCCTCCCGGAGTTTTTTCCGGAACAGCTGGCGAGTGGAGGAGTCGGAACTGCGTTGGCTGTCTTCACCGAAATCCCGGGGCGGCGGGATCAGTGCATCAAGGATGCGCTCTTCCGCCGCGTCCAATGCCCGTTCTTCGTGACGCTTCATTTCTGCTTCGCGCAGCATCTTGACGGCCATATCCGCCAGATCACGAATGATGGATTCCACGTCGCGGCCGACGTAGCCGACTTCGGTGAATTTGGTGGCCTCCACTTTCAGAAACGGGGCATCGGCCAATTTTGCGAGGCGCCGGGCAATCTCGGTTTTACCCACACCCGTGGGACCGATCATCAGGATGTTCTTGGGAGTGATCTCATCGCGCAGGCTGCTGTCCAGCTGCATCCGGCGCCAGCGATTTCTCAGGGCGATAGCCACCGCCCGCTTGGCTTCTTCCTGGCCCACGATGTGTTTGTTGAGCTCGTGGACAATCTCACGGGGAGTCATTGCAGACATGGTCGCTCCGGATCAGTCGTTTTTGGAGAGCACTTCAAGGGTGCGATTGTGGTTGGTGTAGATACAAATATCGGCGGCGATATCCAGACCTTTCTCGACTATCTCGTGGGCGGACAGGTCTGTGTTTTCCAGCAAGGCCCGGGCTGAAGCCTGGGCAAAGGGCCCGCCAGACCCGATGGCAATCAGGCCCTGTTCCGGCTCGATCACATCCCCGTTGCCGGTGATGATCAGCGAGGCGGTTTTGTCCGCTACAGCCAGCAAGGCCTCGAGCCGGCGCAGCGCACGGTCAGTTCGCCAGTCTTTCGCCAATTCCACCGCAGCCCTGGTGAGGTTGCCCTGGTGTTTTTCAAGCTGGGCTTCGAATCGCTCGAACAGGGTGAAGGCATCGGCGGTACCGCCCGCGAAGCCGGCGATCACCTGGCCGTTGTAGAGGCGGCGAACCTTCCGGGCATTGCCTTTCATTACGGTATTGCCGAGGGAAACCTGGCCGTCGCCACCCATGGCAACTTCGTCATCGCGCCTGACGGAAAGAATGGTAGTCATTTGGGCTCCAATTGCCTGATTGAAATTGGTATCCCGTTGTTATGGAGGCTTCTGGTGCGAATTCAAGGTGTTCGCACCCGGCCCGAAAGATCAGCCTTCCTTGGGGATCTTCCGGACCAGTGGCTGGATATTCAGGGAAACCAGTTTGTCGATGGCGGAGTTCATCTGGCTTCGGGAGGTGAAGGGGCCAACGTTGACGCGGTACCAGACCGAACCGTTGTCCAGGTCAATCCTCTGGGTACTTGCCCGCAAACCCTGGAAGGCAATCTGGGCCCGCTGTCGTTCGGCGTCCTCCTTGCTGCGGAAAGAGCCGGACTGAAGCAGATAATTGAAATCCGTTTGTGTCGGTCCGGGTGTGTATTCTTCGACTTTCGGCGGTACCACCTCGGATTCCGGCAGCATCTCGTAGAAGCGGAACCCGGGTTTTTCCTCTTCCTTCGCGGTCTCTGCGGGCGTCTTCGCAGGTTTCTGGGCCGGTTTCTCAGTGACTGCTGGCTGCTGCGAATGTGGACTCGTTGGCAAGGAGTTCAGGTAGACGATAAACCCGATAAAGCCGCCCACGGCCGCCAGGGACAGTATCCACTTGAGCGACAGGCCACCGTGCTGGGAGCGGGCACTGGCCGCCGGTTTCGGCCGGGCAGCCGTCGGCTTTGCCTGTTTCGCAGGCTTTTTGCGTGACGTAGCCGACGCTTTGGCGGGTCTGTCCTTACGGGCGTAGTCTCGGGACATTCGTCTTACATCTCTTCCGGTGCGCTGACGCCCAGCAGGTCCAGACCGTTGGCGATAACCTGCCTTATGGCAAGGTAGAGGCTGACCCTGGCGTCACGAACGGCGGTATCTTCAATCAATACCTTATGGGCGTTGTAATACGTATGGAACTGGCCCGCCAGGTCCCGCAGGTAGTGCGTGAGATGGTGCGGTTCACGTTGCACGGCGGAATTGGCAATGAGCTCCGGATACTTGGCCAGCTGGTTGGCCAGATCCTTTTCCTCGTCGAGCGTTAGCAGTGAGAGGTCGCCGATGCATTCGTTGCGGCCGCGCTCTGCACCTTCCTCGGCCAGTTTTCGAAGCACGCTGCAGATGCGCGCATGGGCATACTGCACGTAATAAACCGGGTTTTCATTGGTCTGGGAGCGAGCCAGATCGATATCGAAGGTCAACTGGGAATCCACCCGGCGCGCGGCCAGGAAGAAACGGGTCGCGTCGCGGCCAACCTCATCAATCAGGTCTCGGACGGTCACGTAGCTGCCGGCGCGTTTGGAGATTTTCACCTCCTGGCCGGAGCGGGTCACCATCACCATCTGGTGCAGCACGTAGTCTGGCCAGCCTTCCGGAATGCCGGCATTCAGTGCCTGCAAGCCGGCGCGAACGCGGGTAACGGTAGAGTGGTGGTCGGCACCCTGTTCGTTGATAACAGTGGTAAAGCCCCGTTGCCACTTGTCCAGGTGATAGGCGACATCCGGCAGGAAGTAGGTGTAGCCACCGTCCTTCTTGCGCATGACCCGATCCTTGTCGTCGCCGAACTCTGTGGTTTTCAGCCACATGGCACCATCCTGCTCGTAGGTGTAGCCATTTTCTTGCAGGCGTTTGACCGTGGCTTCAACCTTGCCGTCCTCGTACAGGGAGGATTCCAGGAAATAGACATCGAACTGAACGCCGAAGGCTTTCAGATCCAGGTCCTGCTCCCGGCGCAGGTAGGCGACGGCGAATTCGCGGATGGCGTCGCGGTCTTCGGGGTCCGCCTTGGCGGTCACTTCCCGATCGTCCGCTGTGACGGTGTCGCCAGCAAGGTAGGCCTTGGCGACATCAACGATGTAGTCGCCCCGGTAGCCGTCCGCCGGCCAGCTCTCGTCGTCCGGCGTCAGACCTTTCACCCGCGACTGAACTGAGAGTGCCAGGTTATCAATCTGGGCCCCGGCGTCGTTGTAGTAGAACTCCCGGGTCACATCGTAGCCGTTTGCTTCGAGCAGCCGGCAAAGGCAGTCGCCAATCGCCGCGCCACGCCCGTGGCCAACGTGGAGTGGGCCTGTGGGATTGGCCGAAACAAACTCCACCTGAACTTTTTCGCCCTGGCCCTGGTTGTTGCGGCCAAAACGATCGCCTTCATTCAGTATGGTGTTGACCACTTCAAAAGCACTGGCCGTGCTCATAAAGAAGTTGATGAAACCGGGCCCGGCAATCTCCACCTTCTCCACCGCACTGCTCTCAGGCAGGTTCTCGATCAGAGCCTCCGCCAGTTTGCGGGGCGCGCAGCCAGCCGCTTTCGAGGCAACCAGGGCAATGTTGCAGGCATAATCGCCGTGGGACTTGTCCTTGGTATTGCCCACCTGTGGAGTGAAGGACTGGTCCGCAGGCAGCGTGCCATCGGCTTGGAGTGCTGCCAGTGCAGACTGGAGCAGATCGGAAACGGTCTCTTTCATGCTGTCAGATGACTCGGTTTACAGGAGAATTGGATTCGGGGCAGGAGGCCCGTTGAAAACAGAAGGCGGCTATTATCGCGGAAAGTTTGGCTGCAAGCAAAAGGCTCGGGATTCCGCAGTCTCGGCTCAAATTATCCTGTTTCCTGCGGATCAACATCAATCATCCATTTGACCCCGGCAGGCAGCTTTCTCTGGTCCAGTTCCTGACAGATTCCGGTAAGCAGGCTGTTCAGCTTTTTCCGGTTGCGGGCGTTGAGGATCAGTTGCGCGCGGTGCTTGTCGGCGCGCCGGGCAATCATGGCTGGCAACGGCCCCCAGGTTTCGATGCCTGTGGTATTCGCGAGGGGCTTAATTGTATCCAGCGCTTGCAAGCTTTTCTCCATGGTGTCGCCTTCTGCCCTGAAGATAGCCATGGCGCGGAATGGCGGGAATTGGCCTTCTTCCCGCTCTTTCAGGAGTTGGTCGGCGATGTCGAGGTAGTGGCCCTCGCACAGTGTCTTTAACAGCGGGTGGTCGCTGTGGCAGGTTTGCACAAGCACTTTGCCGGGCTTTGTGCCCCGTCCGGCACGGCCACTGACCTGCAGAAGAGTCTGTATGAGTTGCTCGGGGGCGCGAAAGTCCACGCTAAACAGCCCACCATCCGCGTTTACCACCACCACGAGTGTGACATTCGGGAAGTCGTGTCCTTTCGCCAGCATCTGGGTGCCCACAAGCACGCACGGTTTGCCGGTGTTTACCTGGTTCAGGATGCCCTGGATGCTGCCTTTGCGCTGCGTACTGTCGCGATCCACTCGCACCACTGGTGTATCCGGGAAAGCCGTGGCAAGAATGTCCTCCGTTCTCTCGGTGCCCTGCCCAACCGGTTTGAAGGCCTCACTCTTGCACTTTGGGCACTGCTCGGTCGCCGCCGTCTGGTAGTCGCAGTGGTGGCATCTCATCGCCCGGTCCCGGCGGTGGTAGGTTAGGCGAGTGTCACAGCGCGGGCATTCAACCATGTGGCCGCAGTCAAAGCACATCATGACCGGGGCAAATCCTCGCCGATTGACGAAAACCAGCGCCTGCTCCCCTTTTGCCAGAATCTGTTCGATGGCATTCAAGGCGGGGCGGGAGAGGCCGCCCTCCAATGGGCGACTCCGGATATCCAGCAAGCTGATGACCGGAGGCGCAGCATTGCCGGCGCGCTCTTCAAGCTTCACCAGATGGTATTTGGCCTGCTCTGCATTATGAACGGATTCCAGCGACGGAGTGGCGGATCCCAGAATTACGGGGCATTTGTTCAGGTGTGCGCGGTAGACGGCCAGGTCCCGGCCGGAGTACCGAAAACCTTCACCCTGCTTGTAAGAGCTGTCGTGCTCTTCATCGACGATGATGGTTCGCAGGTTGGTGAACGGTAGCAACGCAGCCGATCGCGTACCTACAAGGATAACGGGCTCGCCGTTCCGCACTTTCAGCCATGTCGCCAGGCGCTCACCGTCGTTCAGCGCTGAGTGCCATACGACAATCCGTGCGCTAAAATAGTGCTGGAATCGGGCGACCGTTTGGGGCGTCAGATTGATCTCCGGAACCAGTACCAGGGCCTGATCCTGATTCCCCAGGTGTTCTTTCAGGTAATGAAGGTAGATCTCGGTTTTTCCGCTACCGGTGATGCCGTATAGAAGGAAGGCGGAAAACCCTTCGTCCGGGGTAGCCAACTGCTCTGCGGCAGATGTCTGCGCCTCGGATAATCTGGGTCGGCGGGCCAGCAGCTCGGGGGCTTCATTGAAATCCGCTGGTCGGGCTGGCGAGACAATCTCGATCAGTTGCTTCTCCTGCAGTGCCTTGAGTTGCGCCCGGTTGAATCCCGCCCTCAGAATATCGGTTGTCGGGGCGCCGTTGGATCGCTGGTTCAGCCAATCCCAAAGGGCTTTCTGTTTATGCGCATTCGCGGGAATCGTCGAGCCGCTGTCGATTGCCCGCCACCACTGATCCTTTTTTTCCTCTGCAATGCGCCCTCGTCTGAGTGCTGGGGGCAGGGCAGTGAACAGGCATTCGCCGAGCGGATGCTGGTAATAGTCGCTTGCCCAACTGAGAAGCTTGAAGGTTTCCACGGGCAATGCAGGCCAGTTTTCCATTGCACCTGCCACAGCCTTGAGAGTGATGCCGGGAGGAGGCTCAACGCCCACCTGAACAACAAGACCCGTTGCCTGCTGCCGGCCAAAGGGTATTCGCACCCTCTGACCAGGCGTCAGTTCAAGGCCTTCCGGGATAATGTAATCGAAGAGTCGACGCAGGGGACGATTCAAGGCAATGCGTGCGATCAACGGCACTGAGTGCTCCACGGGATGACGGGTGTCACGGTTTTTCCTTATCCTGTCTAGTCGGCGGCCTGCCGCGAAATCCAAGGTGGGCGAGTCCGGAGGTCAGTGTGGTGCTTGCCTGCAGAACTAATTGCAAGTAAGATTCGCGGTCTGTTTCCGGCAGGGCATGATTGTGCCCCGTCTTCTCAATTGATTCAAACGTGCGGTGCCTGGCGCCTGGGCAGATTCGATGCCCCGTGATCAGGTAGCGGCATGACCTAACGAGGTTCGCCATGAAAGAAGGTATCCACCCGAAGTACGAAGAGATTACTGCGACCTGCTCTTGCGGTAATACATTCAAGACTCGTTCTACCTACACCCATGATCTGCAGCTGGATGTGTGTTCCCAGTGCCACCCATTCTACACCGGCAAGCAGAAAGTTATGGATACCGGTGGTCGTATCGACCGTTTCCAGAAGCGTTTCGGTGGTCGCATCGGCGCCAAGAAAGACTGATCGAGCTGGATTCGGGAAAAGCGCCTTCGGGCGCTTTTTTTGTGCTCGGTCGTCAGAGTGTACCTATAAGATACATACGCAATTAGCCCTATTGACTGTTCACAAAATGTTCATGAGGCACTTGTCGTTTCCGGGCTGGCGGGCCATAATGGCGCGCTCCGCCGAGTAGGGGCCTTCGATTTGGAGTTGATCCGAGGCTCTCTGGCTTCGGCGGTTCACTACCTTTAAACGTGACAAACGGAACAGTGGCAATGTCTCAAGATCTGAAAGAAGCAGCCCTTGAATATCACGCCAAGCCGCGGCCTGGTAAGCTGAGTGTCGAAATCACCAAGCCAACCAAGACCTCCCGCGACCTTTCCCTGGCGTATAGCCCCGGGGTTGCCGAACCGGTCCGCGAGATCGCAAAGGACCCGGAGAACGCATACAAGTACACCGCCAAGGGCAACCTGGTGGCTGTCATCTCTGATGGTTCTGCGATTCTTGGTCTGGGTAACCTGGGTCCGCTGGCAAGCAAGCCGGTTATGGAAGGCAAGGGCGTACTGTTCAAGCGCTTTGCCGGAATTGATGTCTTCGATATTGAAGTCAATTCCGAGAGCCCGCAGGCGTTTATCGAAACAGTTGAGCGTATTGCAGATACCTTCGGTGGTATCAATCTGGAAGACATCAAAGCGCCCGAGTGCTTTGAAATTGAGCGCGCGCTGATCGAAAAGTGCAACGTGCCCATCTTCCACGATGACCAGCATGGTACTGCCATCGTAACTGCAGCCGGCATGATCAATGCCCTCGAGCTGCAGGGCAAAAAGATTGAAGAGGCGAGGGTGGTCTGCCTGGGTGCCGGTGCTGCCGCCATTGCCTGCATGAAGATTCTGATCAGCTGCGGTATTCGTTCTGAGAACATCTTCATGCTTGACCGCAAGGGTGTGATCCACTCTGGTCGTGATGATTTGAATCAGTACAAGGCAATGTTCGCCAACGACACGGACAAGCGCACTCTGGACGACGCGATTGATGGTGCTGACGTATTCCTGGGGCTGTCCGGTCCGGATCTCCTGACTGCTGAACAGCTCAAGAAAATGGCTCCCAAGCCGATCGTTTTCGCCTGCTCCAACCCGGATCCGGAGATTAGCCCGGAAATTGCCCTGGCAACCCGCGATGATCTGATCATGGCCACCGGTCGCTCTGATTATCCGAACCAGGTTAACAATGTGTTGGGTTTTCCGTTCATTTTCCGTGGAGCGCTGGACGTTCGTGCCACCGCGATCAACGAGGAAATGAAGGTGGCGGCCGTCAATGCAATCCGTGAGCTGGCCAAGGAGCCTGTGCCTCAGGAAATTTGCGAGGCATACGGTGTGGAGAGTTTCGAGTTCGGGAAGGAGTACATCATTCCCAAGCCGATGGACGTCCGCTTGCTGGAAGTTGTGCCGGCCGCCGTTGCTCGCGCTGCCGTGGATTCCGGCGTTGCACGTAATCCATACCCTGCGCACTACCCGCTGAAGTCAATGGACGACATTATCTGATCTGTCATCCAGGGTATAAAAAAACCGGCGGTGATCCCGCCGGTTTTTTTGTGCCTGCTCCTGATGTCAGAAGATTCGCCTTGACAGATCGTCTTCCTCGGAGCCTCCATTGCGGTCGTTCTCGGTTTCGGATGTCAGGGGCGGTGGCGCATCCTCTTCCCGGAAGACCTCGAAAATGCCATCCTCGCCCGGTCTTGCGCGCTGTCCGGTTTCGGGGTTGATCCGGATATTGACGATGCCATTGGGGCGAGGCATGAAGGAAGAGGGTGCCCCTTCGAGCGCTACTTCCATATAGTCCAGCCAGATGGGGAGCGCGGTGCTGGCGCCAAACTCGCGTCTGCCCAAAGGTGCCGGTTGGTCGAATCCGACCCAGGTGGTTGTGGCCACTTCGTGATTAAAGCCGGCAAACCAGGTGTCTTTCTGTTCGTTGGTGGTGCCGGTTTTACCGGCGATGTCATCCCGGCCAAGGGCCAGCGCCCGTCTGCCGGTACCGCGACGAATGACGTCCTGCATCATTGAATGCAGAATAAAGACCGAGCGTTCGTCCGCCAGTCTGGGCATAACCCGAACCTCGGGCGAGTCCTCACTTGTTTCAGAGACATTGGCGACGGTGTTTGGCGAGCCTTCTTGCTCGCCCGATGGTTCCTGTGCTGTATCGTCGTCGCAGTCTTTGTCGCACAGAACGGTTTTCGGCGCCTGGTAAATGGTCTCACCGCTAAAGTCAGTGATAGTCTCGATGAGGTAGGGTTCAACGTCGTAGCCTCCGTTGGCAATCACGGCCATGCCTCGGGCAAGTTCCATGGGAGTAAGCTGCCCGCTGCCCAGGGAGAGTGACAGGTCGTCCGGCATGTTTTCTACCGGGATTTCCAGTTGTGCCAGGTAATCCAGCGTGTTCTGGATGCCCAGGTCGCGCAGCAGTCGGATTGAGACCAGGTTGCGTGAGCGATAGAGTGCTTCCCGCAGGCGGGTTGGGCCATAGAACTGTCCGGAGGAGTTCTGGGGGCGCCAGGCAGTCTCCAGTTCCGAGTCATCGAAGACAATCGGCGCATCGTTGTAGATGGTCGCCGGTGTCATGCCGCTTTCCAGAGCGCTCAGATAAAGAAAGGGCTTGAAGGTGGAGCCAGGCTGTCGTCTTGCCTGTATGGCACGGTTATATTTGCTCTGACCAAAACTGTAGCCTCCGCTCAGTGCCTCAATGGCGCCGGTTTTGGCTTTCAGTGAAATGAGCGCGCCTTCAACCCTCGGGATTTGAGCAAGCGCAACAGAGGCTTCAGCGAGCTGCTCCGACTGCTCATTCGGGGATTCGTTCCCGTTGGCTTCTGGCTCTGGCGAGGCCGATTCCGGGTTCTGGGCGCGCACATAGATAACGTCGCCGGGAGCCACAACATCGGAGGGCTTCTCAGGCTCAGGGCCTGTGAGATTTTCAGTTTTGTAGCGCCTCGCCCAGGTCATGGTTTCGAAAGGCATGGTGGCGGGGCCGATGCGGCGCGCGTGGACCGCCACTTTGCCGGATTCGTCGTCAACCTCTGTGACGATTGCGGGAAGCAGGGACTCCACGCGAGGGTAGTTCAGGATGAGATCTGATGGCTCACTCTCGGCGAGGGTTTCCTGATCAATCTGCCCAATGGGGCCCCTGAAGCCGTGGCGCCGATCATAGGCTTCAAGGCCGTCTCTTAATGCCTCTGTGGCAACCTGCTGTTTCTTGCCGTCAACTGTGAGGGTGACGGTGTAGCCATCGGTGTAGGCGTCCTCGCCGAACCGCCGAACCATCTCGGATCTCGCCATTTCGGCAACATAGTCGGCGTCGACTTCAGTCTCCGTGCTGTTGTAGCTGGCAGTAATGGGGGCGGAAACAGCAAGTTCGTGGGCATCCGGAGTGATGTATCCCAGGTCGCGCATTCGTCCGAGAATCCAGTTGCGCCGGATCATCGCACGGTCCGGATTGGCCAGGGGGTTGAATGCCGAGGGCGCTTTTGGCAAGCCGGCGAGCATGGCCATTTGGGCCAGGGACAGTTCCGAGACCGGCTTGTTGTAATAAACCTGTGCAGCGGCGGCAATTCCGTAGGCCCGATTGCCCAGATAGATCTTGTTCAGATAGAGCTCGAGAATGCGGTTTTTATCCAGTTCACGTTCGATCTGAAGAGCCAGAAGTATCTCGTTGAACTTCCGGATAAAGGTTCTGTCCCGTGACAAAAAGTAATTTTTTGCAACCTGCATTGTGATGGTACTGCCCCCGGACTGGATCTCGCCGGTAGAGACCAGTTCGATTGCAGCCCGCGCCAGGCCTTTGATGTCGACCCCGAAGTGCTCGTAAAAACGCGAGTCTTCAGCTGCCATAAAGGCTTGTAACTGAATTGTTGGGATCTGTTCGATTGTGATGGGTGCCCTTCTCTTTTCACCGAATTCTGCTATTAATCTGTTGTCTTTGCTATAGACCCGTAATGGCGTCTGAAGCTTGATGTCCAGAAGCTGATGTACCGGCGGAAGGCCAGGGCGAAGGTAAAGATAGAAGCCTGACGTTACGATAACGGCGACACTCAGTCCGGTAAGAAACAACCAGGCAAAAAGGCGAGATGTGCGCAACAAATGAGACATTTTTTTCTGACAACTGTTGGATATAGGTCTATCATTTGAGAAATTGCTTTAGGATGGAAGAGGTGCTTCACCGCTGCAATAGTTCTCAACTAAAGAAGAACACGCATTGTAGACGGAATGGTGAAGAAATTCTCTTAAATAAAAAACACATAAGTTACGTAACCGGGTGCATCTAACCAGGTATAGGGTGAGCGCGTGTTTGGATTAGGAAAGAAATCCAGTGCAGTGCTGGGCGTGGATATAAGCTCCAGCTCGGTCAAACTTCTGGAGCTATCGAAGCAGGGCGACCGTTATAAGGTCGAAAGCTACGCGGTGGAGCCTTTGCCGGCCAATGCCGTGGTGGAAAAGAATATTACGGACGTAGAAGCTGTGGGCGAGGTAATGAAGCGCGTAGCTTCCAAGTCCCGTTCTGGTGTCAAACAGGTGGCTGTTGCGGTTTCAGGTTCTGCAGTTATTACCAAGCTCATCCAGATGGATGGCGGCCTGAACGAATTCGAGATGGAAGATCAGATTGCCCTGGAGGCCGATCAATATATTCCATACCCGCTGGATGAAGTGGCCATCGATTTCGAGGTTCAGGGACCTTCCGAGAACAACCCCGACCAGGTGGATGTGCTTCTGGCTGCTTGCCGGAAGGAAAACGTCGACATCCGCGAGGATGCACTCGAGATAGCTTCACTGACTACCA
Source organism: Marinobacter sp. DSM 26671 (assembly GCF_900112835.1). Taxonomy (NCBI): domain Bacteria; kingdom Pseudomonadati; phylum Pseudomonadota; class Gammaproteobacteria; order Pseudomonadales; family Marinobacteraceae; genus Marinobacter; species Marinobacter sp. DSM 26671. Next base: position 61,189 of record NZ_FONF01000014.1, read on the forward strand.
AGGTGGTTGACGTTGAAGCCTATGCCCTTGAGCGTGCCTACGCACTGATCGAGCCTCAGCTGGACTCTCAGGGAGAGGAGCTGGTGGTAGCGATCGTGGACATTGGCGCGACCATGACCACGCTGAGTGTTCTGGCCGGTGGCAAGACCGTTTATACGCGAGAGCAGATTTTCGGTGGCAAACAGCTGACCGAGGAAATCCAGCGCCGATACGGTTTGTCGCTCGAGGAAGCCGGTCTTGCGAAAAAGCAGGGCGGACTGCCTGACGATTACGAGTCAGAAGTGCTTACGCCGTTCCGCGAGGCTGTCGTGCAGCAGGTTGCCCGCGCGCTTCAGTTCTTCTTTGGTGCCAGTCAATACAATGCCGTCGATTACGTAGTTCTGGCCGGAGGCACGGCCTCGATTCAGGGGCTCACTGAAATGGTCGAAGAAAAAACGGGAACGCCGACCATGGTCGCGAATCCTTTTGCAGATATGGCGGTAGGTTCGAAGGTGAACGCGTCGGCACTGAGTAATGATGCGCCTTCCCTGATGATTGCCTGCGGCCTGGCAATGAGGAGCTTCGACTGATGGCAAAGATTAACCTCCGACCCTGGCGTGAAGAACTTCGTGCCGAAAAGCAGAAACAGTTCGTTGTGATGATTCTTGGTGCGGCGATCATTGCCGGTGGCCTGGTATTCCTCTGGAAGTCCGATATGGACAGCCGGATCGCTTACCAGCAATCGCGGAACGCTTATATTGAAACGGCGGCCAAGAAGCTGGACCAGCAGATCAAGGAGATCGAGAATCTCAAGCGCAAGCGGGATGAGCTTCTTGCCCGGATGCACGTTATCCAGGACCTTCAGGGTAAACGCCCGGTTATTGTCCGGGTTTTTGACGAGCTGGTCAGAACGCTGCCCGATGGTGTTTTCTATACTGACCTCAAGCGCACGGGAGACCGGCTGGATATCGTGGGCATGGCGGAATCCAACAGCCGCGTTTCCACGTTGATGCGCCAGTTCGAGGAGTCCTATTGGTTTTCTGATCCCAACCTGTCAAACGTGTCGGCAGCAGACAGCCGCCGGGCCGGCTACAGTCAGTTCAACCTCTCGGTACAACAAAACACACCTGAGCCCGAAGGGGAGGATAAGTAATGAGCCTCGCGGACTCACTCAAAAGCCTCAACGAATTTGATATCAACGACCTCGACGTCAACAACGCCGGTATCTGGCCAGCACCGATCAAGGCTGTTGTGGTTCTGATCATCTTCGGGCTCATTTTCGGGGGCGGGTACTGGTTCTTCATCAAGGATCAGTACGCCCAGCTTGAACGCGTTGAAAAAACCGAGCAGGAGCTTCGTAAGAAGTACGAAGAGAAAGCCTACCAAGTGGCGAATCTTGAAGTCTTCAAGGCTCAGATGGCGGAGATGGAAGAAACGTTTGGCGCGCTGGTAAGGCAGCTTCCCAGCGAGACCGAAGTGCCAGGCTTGCTGGAGGATATTACCAATACCGCCCTGGGTAGTGGTCTTGCGCTCCAGGAAGTGAAGCTGCAGCCGGAGCAGCGCCGGGATTTCTATTCCGAATTGCCGATCAATATCCGGGTGTCCGGTTCCTATCATGAGCTGGCGTCCTTTGTCAGCAGTGTGGCAAGCCTTCCCCGGATCGTGACCTTGCACGACTTGACCATCGAACCAACTGGCGGAGACGGAGAGCGGCTTGATATGCAAGTTGTGGCTCGTACCTACCGCTACCGGGCTGGAGAATGAGCATGACAGCAAAGCATGCGGTAAAAGCCTGGCTGGGTGTGTGTCTGGTGTCTCTCCTGGCAGCCTGTTCCCAGGACAGCGGATTTTCAGATCTTGACAAATTCATGGCGGAAACGAGGGCGAAGCCGCGGGGATACGTGGAGCCCCTGCCCGAGTTCAAGGCCTATGAAGCATTCACTTACTCGGCCGCAGACAGGCGGTCACCGTTTGAGCCGCCGATTGACATCCAACTGACAATGGTGGATGAGAAGCCGGTCAGTGATGTTGAGCCGGATCTGGACCGGCCAAGAGAGGTGCTTGAGAACTTTGATCTCAAGGCGCTTCGGATGGTCGGAACACTTCAGGGCGCCTCAGGTAACCTGTTCGCTCTTGTCGAAGACGATACCGGTGGCATTCACAGGGTGCGCGCCGGAAACTATATGGGGCAGAACTACGGTCGTATTGTGGGCGTCAGTGAAACCCGTATTGAGCTGATTGAAATTGTTCCCAATGGCCGGGGTGGCTGGGTCGAGCGTCCCCGCTCGTTGACCCTCGAAGAAGGCGCAGGCTAAGGAGCGGCTGGATGAAAGTTGAAAGAAACATGCACGTACAAAAAAGTTCAGGGTCGAGGCTAGCGATGTTCAGAAAACTCAATGTATACGTCAGCGTGATTGCTTTTGGGTTGTTCTCCGGCCTGGCCAACGCGGTCACGCTGGAAGACGTGTCGTTTTCGTCGCTACCGGGCGAGCGGCTTGAAGTAACGCTGGAATTCGATGGGCCGCCGCCGGAACCCACCGGTTACACCATTGAGCGCCCCGCTCGCATCGCGGTCGATCTGAGGGGCACGATCAGCGGTCTGGACAGTCGCAGCATTCCCCTGGGCTCCGGGAACGCCCAGAGCATGACGGTGGTGGAAACCAGGGACCGGACACGGCTGATTTTCAACCTCGTTGAGCTGGTTCCTTACGACACGGTTCGCAGGGGTGATTCACTGGTTATGACTATTGGTGGCGAGGCAGGGGGCAAGGCTCAGGGTGCCGTGGCGGGCGCGCCTGATTCGTCCTCCCGGGGTGGCTCGGGAGCATCGGGTTCTTCTTCGGCCAACGCCCTTGGCGGTGTGGATTTCCGTCGTGGCAAGGAGGGCGAGGGCCGGGTTGTTGTCGATCTGGGCAGCTCCGGCACGCCTGTGGATTTGTCGGAACGGGCCGGCAAAATCCGGCTGACCATGGGTGGGATTACCGTTCCTGCCAACCTGCGTCGCCGGCTGGACGTTACGGATTTTGCAACGCCGGTTACCCGCATCGATACCTTTATCGAGGATGGCAATGCAGTGGTCGAGATCAGCCCGCAAGGAAACTACGATTACATTGCCTATCAGTCCGGCAGCCAGTTCACGGTCAGTGTGGAAAAGCTTACTGAACAGGAGGCGGAGTCACGCCGTGAAGAGAAATTCCCGTATACCGGCGAGAAGCTCTCACTGAACTTTCAGGACATTGAGGTTCGTTCGGTTCTCCAGCTGATTGCGGATTTCACAGGCCTGAACCTGGTTGCCAGTGACACGGTGGGCGGCAGCATTACGCTTCGTTTACAGAATGTTCCCTGGGACCAGGCTCTGGATCTGATTCTGAAGACCAAGGGGCTCGACAAGCGGCAGATCGGTAACGTGCTGTTGGTGGCTCCGGCGGATGAGATCGCTGCCCGGGAAAAGCTGGAGCTGGAAACCAATAAACAGATTGCAGAGCTGGCGCCGGTGCGGCTGGACATTGTTCAGGTCAACTACGCCAAGGCTGCCGACATTGTTGCCCTGATCAAGGAAGATGAGGAGCTGATTTCAGACCGCGGATTTGTCTCCTCGGATGTTCGCACCAACACCATCAGTATTCGTGAGACTGCGCAAAAGCTCGAGGAAATCCGTCGGCTTGTCTCCACATGGGATGTGCCGGTGCGGCAGGTATCCATCGAGGCGCGAATTGTCCGGGCCCAGACCAATGTGGCTGAAGATCTCGGTATTCGCTGGGGTGGTGCCGCTTACGATGTGAGTGGCGATAATGTATTCACTGTCGGAGGCTCGCAGCAGTCCTTGCAGGAGGCGCGTGATGCTGCAGCCGGAAACAGCAGTACAATCACCTTCCCGGGTGCGCTGGCGGTCGATCTCGGTGTGAGCGGTGAAGGCACTTCCTCGTTTGCCATTGGCTGGGGCAGCGATGACTTCCTGGTTGACCTGGAGCTGTCTGCGCTGGAGAGCGACGGCCAGGCCGAAGTGGTTTCACAGCCTCGTGTTGTGACCGCGGATCGCCAGACAGCGTCTATCAAATCCGGTGAGGAAATTCCTTATCAGCAAGCGTCTTCCAGCGGTGCGACAGCGGTCTCGTTCAAGGAAGCCGTGCTTTCTCTCGAGGTGACGCCGCAAATCACCCCGGATGACAAGATTATTATGGATCTGGTGGTCAACCAGGACTCCCGTGGTGAAGTTACCGCCGGTATTCCTTCGATCAATACCAACCAGGTGACCACCCAGGTTCTGGTTGGCAACGGTGAGACGGTGGTGCTGGGTGGTATCTTCCAGTCGCAAGTTGCGACCCAAACTACGAAGACCCCGTTCCTTGGGGATATTCCCTACCTGGGTCGTCTTTTCAAGCGTACCGAGAAAATTGATGAGCGCAGTGAGCTGTTAATTTTCATAACGCCCAAGATCATCAAGAGCGATCTTGTCCGGTAACCGGGATCCCGAAAAAAAGCCGCCGCCTGGAACCCGGCGGCTTTTTTGTGCCTGAATTCCCCACAGGCCGGGTACGGAGCTTATGCAAGTACCGGCCCTGTGATATTCTCACCCGCCTGATCAAAACTGAGCGGAAGTTATGTCTTTGCCGAAACGCGTTGTCCTGGTTGGCCCCATGGGAGCAGGGAAAAGCACGATTGGCCGGATGCTCGCCAAAGAGCTCGGCTATCGTTTTCTTGATTCTGATCGCATCATTGAAGAGCGGTGCGGGGCTAACATTCCGTGGATTTTTGATGTTGAGGGCGAGGATGGATTCCGTTTGCGGGAAACAGCCATGCTGGACGAGTTGTCCCACGAGGACCGAACCGTGCTGGCTACTGGTGGCGGAGCTGTGATGCGCCAGGAAAACCACCCGATTCTCAAGAGAGATGCAACGGTCATCTATCTGAAAACATCCATAGAGCAGCAGGTAGAGCGAACACGCAAGGACCGCAATCGGCCTTTGCTACAGAACGACGACCCTGAGGCGGTCTTGCGGAAACTTTTCTCAATCCGCGATCCGCTGTATTCAGGTCTCGCGGACATCATCATGTTCACGGACAGAAAGAGTCCCCGGCTGGTGGTACGTCAGCTGGTCAATCGGCTGAACCCGAAAACGCCGCGTCACAAAAGGCAGATACGTAAGGAAGGTCGCAACCATGTCTAATCGGTATCGGGAGCTCTCGGTAGAGCTCGGTGAACGCAGCTACCCCATATTTATCGGTGAGGGTCTTCTCGGCACTCAGGATCTATCAGCTTTTGTTTCCGGGGCGCAGGTCATGATCGTCACCAATGAGACTGTGGCACCACTCTATCTTGAACGGGCGAAAGCCTGCTTTCCGGGGAAGCGGGTTGATACCGTCGTACTTCCGGATGGCGAGAAGTTCAAGGATTGGCAGACTCTTAACAGCATCTTTGACGGTCTCCTTGAACAGCGCCACACCCGAAAAACCACTCTGGTCGCCCTCGGTGGAGGTGTGGTCGGGGATATGGCTGGTTTTGCAGCAGCCTGTTATCAACGTGGTGTACCGTTCATCCAGATTCCAACGACGCTGCTTTCCCAGGTCGACTCTTCTGTCGGCGGCAAAACTGGCATCAATCACCCGCTTGGCAAGAACATGATTGGGGCTTTTCATCAGCCGCAAGCGGTGTTGATAGACACGGCAAGTCTACAGACTTTGCCCGCCAGAGAGGTGTCAGCGGGGCTGGCGGAAGTTATCAAATATGGGCTGATCCGGGATCAGGGCTTTCTTGGCTGGCTTGAAGAGCGCATGGATGCATTGGTCAGTCTTGATCCGGAGGCGCTGGCAGAGGCCATCTTCAGGTCCTGCGCTTGCAAGGCCGAAATTGTTGCACTTGACGAGCGCGAAGGTGGCCTCAGGGCGATCCTGAATCTTGGTCACACCTTCGGCCACGCGATCGAAACCTATGCCGGTTATGGCAACTGGCTGCACGGGGAAGCAGTGGGCACCGGTATGCTGATGGCCGCCGAATTGTCCGCGCTTGAAGGGATGATCAGCCGTGACGATTGTGATCGTATTAACCGACTGATCCTCCGGGCCGGTTTACCGGATAAGCCCCCGGCTGCGATGACGGCCGATGACTTTATGGGTCTGATGGCTGTCGACAAGAAAAACGTGGATGGCCTTTTAAGGCTGGTCCTGCTTCGTTCGGTTGGAGACGCCGTGGTCACATCCGAAGTGAGTCCTGAAAACCTTGCTCTCACCTTTGCGCGTTTTTGCAGCTCGATATGATGACGGCCCGAAGGCATCAATGATTTGGTAGCGGACCAGAAGACAAGGAAGACCCGTGACTGAAGAAAGCTTGAACAGTCTTGATGGCGGAGGCCTGTTCCCCAGGTTGCAGCAGCGCTACAGCCTCCGTGCCAACCCGCTGGAAATGGAGACGCCGTTCTTTCCGGATGCCATGCGTCATCACGCTCTGGAAGCGTTGCGCCATCTATGCGGCTTCGGTGATATGGCTCTGTTATTAACCGGAGCTGCTGGCTCGGGCAAAACCCGAATACTGGCGGAGCTGGTCCGCAGCGAATCATCCAGACTCGACTTTCACCGTATACCGGCGGCAGCGCTGACCAGCGCCCAGGCCCTTGCCCGGGACCTGAAAGCGGTTTCCCGCTCAAATCTCGGCCCGGAAGACAGCCCCCGAGACCTGGTTTATGGCTTTTTCAAGTGGTCTGAATCGCGGGTCCGAAAGGGCCAGCGTATGGTCCTTTTGATTGACGATGCCGACCGGGCGCCGACGGAGTTGCTAAGGCTTATCCTGTCCGCCTATCTGGCTTCAGAGCGTGGCTCTTCTGCCGTTCCGGTGTTTGCCGGAACGGATAGCCTGGTCCAGTCGATGGGCCTGGATGATGCGAGCACAAGTGTCCACCAGATACATCTGCGGCCTCTCACCAGGGATGAAATCGTTGCCTATCTGGAACCACGGGTTCACGCTGCCGGCGGCAAGGCAGGGGAACTTCTGAGTCCGGCCCGGGTCTCCAAAATTCACGCCCTGAGCCAGGGTAGCTTTGCGCGACTCAAGCGTGTGACTCCGGGCGTTTGGCTGGACATGGTGGCCTCGCGGAGTGTCGATCGCCCTAAGCACGTTCCGTGGAAGCGGTTCCTTTTGCCCGGGCTGGCCCTTGTGCTCCTTGCGGGCTCCTGGTGGTTTGTGTCGCGCCAGTATGATGAATCCGTGGCCGGCGAGACTGTAAAAGCACCGGAGCCGGTGAGAAAGAGTATAACCATTGGGCCTGAAACAGAGAATTCAGTGCCATCCCCGGAAGAGCCGTCGCAGGACCAGCCTGCCGTGGAGCCTGAAACGGTATTGACAGAGCCGGTAACCGAGCCGGAAGCTGATCAGCCAGAGCCAGAGCCAGAGCCAGAGCCAGAGCCAGAGCCAGAGCCAGAGCCAGAGCCAGAGCCAGAGCCAGAGGCCGCGCCGAGCTTCACTCCAGCAAACCCGGCGTATTTTTCGGCGATTGATCAGGTTCGGGCGCGTGGAGGCTGGACCATTCAACTGGTGGCCGGCAATCTCGAACAGACTGCTCTGAACGTTATTTCCCGCTATTCACAGCTTGGTGATCTGGTCTACACCCGCGGGGAAAGGCAAGGCCAGCCCTGGTTTATGGTATTCTATGGGGAGTTTCCTACCCGGGAGGCGGCAAATGCCGCGGCAGCTGGTTTGCCAGAGGAGCTGGCTTCCAGGTCACCCTGGGTGCGTCCGGTCGACAATTTATAGCGCCGCTGTTTCGGCGCTAACTCGTTGTTCCATAACCTTGTCGACTGGTAATCCCGGTTTCGGCTTCCCACAATAACGTCACGCCGATTTGAGTACGTATTTCTACGTGTGTAAAATAGCCAGCCCCCATTTTCAGTGTCGAAGGGTGGTTGTTTGGCTGTGCGCCAATTAACTCTTTGATTGAAAAGCATTTCTACGCGAGAGAACGCTTATGATGACAGGTTTGTATCATCCCGATGAATTCAGGGACAACTGCGGATTCGGTCTGATTGCCCACATGAAGGGCGAGGCCAGCCACAAGTTGTTGCAAACTGCCATCGAGTCTCTGACCTGCATGACCCACCGAGGTGGTATCGCTGCAGACGGAAAGACCGGCGATGGTTGTGGCCTTCTGATCCAGAGCCCGGATGGCTTTCTGAAAAAAGCCGCCAAGGCAGCGTTTGGTAAGGAGCCGGGTGATCTTTTTGCTGTCGGCCAGGTCTTCCTGAACCCCGACGAAGCCAAGGCTTCGGCTGGTCGTGCGGCCATCGAGAAACGGTTGACCGAGCAGGGCCTGGAGATTCTCGGCTGGCGCGAAGTGCCGGTCGATGACAGCTGTCTCGGTCCTATGGCGCTTGATTGCCTGCCCCGTATCGAGCAGGTCTTCGTGGTGCCTGGTGGCAAGGCGGAGCGTGATTTTGCGATCAGTCTGTTCGTGGGCCGTCGCCACGCCGAAAGCGATATGGCCGACGATCCCGAGTTCTACATCTGTAGCCTGTCACACCGCACCCTGGCCTATAAAGGCCTGATGATGCCGGCAGATCTGGCCAACTTCTACAAGGATCTGGGTGACCCCGATCTCGAGACCGCCATCTGTGTTTTCCATCAGCGGTTCTCCACCAACACCATGCCACGCTGGCCGCTGGCCCAGCCGTTCCGGTATCTGGCTCACAACGGTGAGATCAACACCATCGACGGCAACCGTAACTGGGCCATCGCCCGGGCCGCCAAGTTCAGCTCTCCGGAATTGCCAGATCTGCAGACCCTGCAGCCTCTGGTGAACCTCACCGGTTCTGACTCCTCAAGCATGGACAACATGCTGGAAGTGCTGCTTGCCGGCGGTGTTGACCTGTTCCGCGCGGTCCGCATGATGATTCCGCCAGCCTGGCAGAATGTCGACAGCATGGATTCAGAGCTGCGTGCGTTTTACGAGTACAACTCCATGCACATGGAGCCTTGGGATGGTCCTGCCGGTCTGGTCATGTCGGACGGCCGCTATGCCGTCTGTATGCTCGACCGGAATGGTCTGCGCCCGGCCCGGTGGGTCATCACCAAGGATGATTTCATCACGCTGGCCTCAGAGATCGGAACTTACGGTTATCAGCCGGACGATGTGGTAGCCAAAGGCCGTGTCGGACCGGGTCAGATGCTGGCGATCGACACAGAGTCCGGTGAAGTCCTGCACACCAAGGACATTGATCAGCGTCTCAAGACCGCTCAGCCTTACAAGCGCTGGCTGCGGGAAAACGCTCTCCGCGTCGAGACCACTCTGAATCAGGACACCCCGGATTTCAGGCTGATGGATTCCGGCGAGCTTCTGGTGCACCAGAAGATGTTCATGGTCTCCTTCGAAGAGCGTGACCAGGTATTGCGTCCGCTTGCGGAGAACGGCCAGGAAGCGGTTGGATCAATGGGCGACGATACCCCAATGGCCGTGCTCTCGAGCAAGGTACGCCACGTGGCGGACTACTTCCGGCAGAAGTTCGCCCAGGTGACCAACCCGGCGATTGACCCTCTGCGTGAGTCGATTGTCATGTCCCTGGAGACCTGTCTGGGTGCCGAGCGCAACGTATTCGAGGAAACCGCCGATCACGCAGACCGCATTATTCTGACGACACCGGTTCTGTCGCCTGCCAAGTTCCTCAAGATTGCCAACAATGAGCGCCCGGGTTTCGAGGTCGCGCGTATTTCCATGAGCTACCGCCCGGAACAGGGATTGGAGCAGGCGATTCGCCAGGTTTGTGAGGAAGCGGAACAGGCCGTCCGGGATGGTAAGGTGCTGCTGATCCTCACCGACAAAGATTTGAAGGAAGGTGAACTGCCGGTCAATGCCCTGATGGCAACCGGTGCGGTCCACCACCATCTGGTCAAGAAAGGACTGCGTTGCGATTCCAACATCGTTGTTGAAACCGGTTGGGCTCGCGATCCCCATCATTTCGCCGTGCTCTTCGGTTTTGGTGCAACAGCGGTCTATCCGTACCTGGCTTACCAGGTTCTGAACGACCTGATCCGTACCGGCGAACTGCTGATGGATCCGATTGATGCCAAGAATAACTACCGGAAGGGCATCAACAAAGGGTTGCTGAAGATACTGTCGAAGATGGGAATTTCCACCATCACTTCCTATCGTGGCGCCCAGCTGTTTGAGGCGGTCGGTCTGGCCGATGATGTCGTTGACCTGTGCTTCAAGGGTGTGCCCAGCCGAATCCAGGGTGCCGGGTTCTACGATTTCCAGCAGGACCAGGAGCAATTGGCGTCCGTGGCCTGGAAGCCGCGCAAGCCCATCATTCAGGGCGGTCTTCTGAAGTACGTCCATGGCCAGGAGTATCATGCCTTTAACCCGGATGTGGTCGGTAAGCTCCAGGAGGCGGTGACCAGCGGCGACTATGGCCACTACAAGGAATACGCGGGTCTGGTTAACGAGCGTCCGGTTGCGACGCTCCGTGACCTTCTTGTCTTCCGGAAAGACATCAAGCCGATTGATATTTCGGAAGTAGAGCCGGTTGAAAACATCTTCACCCGCTTTGATTCGGCCGGTATGTCACTTGGTGCCCTGTCACCCGAGGCCCACGAAGCCTTGGCGGTGGCCATGAATACCCTGGGCAGCCGGTCTAATTCGGGCGAGGGCGGTGAAGATCCCGCTCGCTATGGCACTGAAAAACGCTCGAAAATCAAACAGATCGCGTCCGGACGTTTTGGCGTTACAGCCGAATATCTGCGTAGTGCGGATGTCATGCAGATCAAGGTGGCCCAAGGTGCCAAGCCGGGCGAAGGCGGCCAGTTGCCCGGTGGCAAGGTCAATGAACTGATCGCCCGCCTGCGTTATTCGGTCCCGGGCGTAACGCTGATTTCACCGCCGCCGCATCACGATATCTATTCCATCGAGGATCTGGCCCAGCTGATTTTCGACCTCAAACAGGTCAATCCGCAGGCTCTGGTGTCTGTGAAGCTGGTCTCTGAGCCCGGCGTCGGTACGATTGCCGCAGGTGTGGCTAAGGCGTACGCCGACCTGATCACGGTGTCCGGGTACGATGGCGGTACAGCGGCGAGCCCGCTGACGTCGATCCGCTACGCCGGTTCTCCCTGGGAGCTGGGGCTTACCGAAACCCAGCAGGCGCTGCGAGCCAATGACCTGCGTGGCAAGATTCGCCTGCAGACTGATGGCGGCCTGAAAACAGGTCTGGACGTGGTAAAGGGCGCGATCCTTGGTGCCGAGAGCTTCGGTTTTGGTACCACCCCGATGGTTGCGCTGGGTTGTAAATACCTGCGTATCTGTCACCTGAATAACTGCGCGACCGGTGTGGCTACACAGAACGACCACCTCCGTGAAGAGCACTTCAAGGGCACGGTGGAAATGGCGATGAATTTCTTCCGCTTCGTGGCCGAAGAGACCCGGGAGTGGATGGCCAAGCTGGGCGTGCGTACCCTGGAAGAGCTTGTGGGTCGCGTTGACCTGCTGGAGCGCCTGCCCGGTGATACCGAACGTCAGAAGAAACTGGATCTGAGTCGCCTGCTGTCTAACGACCATATTCCTGCAGACAAGCCGCAGACCTGTCAGGTCGAACGGAATCACCCGTTTGATGAGGGCAGGCTCGCGGAACAGATGGTTCAGGATACCGCTGCGGCGATCAAAGAGAAGAGTGGAGGCGCGTGGTCCTATCGAGTCACCAACTGTGATCGCTCTATTGGCGCCCGCCTCTCTGGCGAAATCGCCCAGATCCATGGTAACCAGGGTATGGTGGATGCACCGATCACCCTGGACCTGACCGGTACCGCTGGCCAGAGTTTTGGTGTCTGGAACGTGGGTGGTCTCAACCTGATCCTTGAAGGGGACGCCAACGACTACGTCGGTAAGGGCATGACCGGTGGCAAGCTGGTTGTGAAGCCGCCCCGCGGCAGCGCGTTCAAGACCCAGGAAACCTCTATCGTCGGCAATACCTGTCTCTACGGCGCAACCGGCGGCAAACTCTTTGCTGCCGGAACCGCGGGTGAGCGATTTGCAGTTCGTAATTCCGGTGCCCATGCCGTTGTGGAAGGCGCCGGAGACCATTGCTGTGAATACATGACCGGTGGTCTGGTGACGGTGCTGGGCTCTACTGGCCACAACTTCGGTGCTGGTATGACCGGTGGCTTTGCTTACGTCATGGATATCAACAACACGTTCGTGGACAAATACAACCACGAGCTGGTGGAAATTCAGCGGATTTCCAGCGAGGACATGGAGTCCTACCGCAATCACCTGCGTGGTGTAATCCGGGAGCATATCTCGGAAACCGGCAGTGAGTGGGCAGAGCACATTCTTGAGAATTTCGACGACTACATTGGCCGCTTCTGGCTGGTGAAACCCAAGGCTGCGAATCTGCGCAGTCTGCTGGCCAGCACCCGGGCGCGTCCGGAATAAGAGGCTGAGAGGGTTTGGGGCGAGCAGCCTGGCTGCCGCCCTTGTCGAAATCGAGTTGATGAGAGCATCCAGATGAAAGAACGACTGAGTAATGACTTCCAGTTTGTCGAGGTTGGACGTGTCGACCCGAAAAAGGTCCCGGCCAAGAAGCGGAAGAAAGAGTTTGGTGAAATTTACCACCCCTTCACAGCAGATAACGCGGCGTCCCAGTCCCATCGCTGTCTTGAGTGTGGTAACCCCTATTGCGAGTGGAAGTGCCCGGTTCACAACTATATTCCGAACTGGCTCAAGCTGGTTTCCGAAGGCAATATCATGCGGGCCGTCGAGTTGTGTCACCAGACCAACTCCCTGCCTGAAGTTTGCGGCCGCGTTTGTCCGCAGGATCGCCTGTGTGAAGGTGCCTGCACGCTGAACGACGGGTACGGCGCGGTTACCATCGGGTCTGTCGAGAAGTACATTACCGATACCGCCTTTGCCCTGGGCTGGAAACCGGATATGTCCGCCGTGAAGTGGACAGACAAGAAGGTTGCCGTCATCGGCGCTGGGCCTGCGGGTCTGGGCTGCGCGGACGTTCTGGTTCGCAATGGCGTCAAGCCGGTTGTATTCGATATCTATCCGGAAATCGGTGGTCTGCTGACCTTCGGCATTCCCGAGTTCAAGCTGGAAAAATCCGTTATGACCCGCCGCCGCAAGGTGTTCGAGGAGATGGGCGTGGAATTCCGCCTGTCTACCGAGGTGGGCAAGGACGTTCAGTTGCAGGAGATCATTGACGAGTACGATGCCGTTTTCATGGGCATGGGCACCTACACCTACATGAAGGGAGGTTTCCCGGGTGAGAACCTGCCGGGCGTGTACGATGCACTGCCGTTCCTCGTTTCGAACGTCAACCGTCGTCTCGGCTTCGAGAAAGACGAAGCAGACTTCATCGACATGAAAGGCAAGCGGGTTGTTGTCCTGGGTGGCGGCGATACGGCCATGGACTGCAACCGCACCTCGATCCGTCAGCAGGCCGAGAGCGTCACCTGTGCCTACCGCCGGGATGAAGCCAACATGCCGGGTTCTCGCCGGGAAGTGGCCAACGCCAAGGAAGAGGGCGTTAAGTTCTTCTTCAATCGTCAGCCCATCGCCATTATTGGTGAAGACCGGGTTGAGGGTGTGAAGGTGGTTCAGACCCGTCTGGGCGATCCCGACGAAAATGGTCGTCGCCGTCCGGAAGTGGTCCCGGGTAGCGAGGAGGTTATTCCTGCGGACGCGGTTCTGGTCGCCTTCGGTTTCCGTCCGAGCCCGGCCGACTGGTTCGATGAGCTGAAGGTGAATACCGACGATTCGGGCCGGGTAACTGCTCCGGAAGGCGCAGAATTCATGTTCCAGACCAGCAACGAGAAAATCTTTGCGGGCGGGGACATGGTCCGTGGTTCCGATCTGGTCGTAACCGCTATCTGGGAAGGCCGTCAGGCTGCCGAAGGTATCATGGATTACCTGGATATCTGATTGCACGGTTGATCCTGATCAGAAGGGCGGTTTCCTAAGGGAAAGCCGCCCTTTTTTATTCCCGCAAACCGGGTATTATGGCCTCCATCCAATTTTCCCCTTTGTACAGAACACGCTGGATTTCCTATGACCGAGCTGAAGAATGATCGTTTCCTGCGCGCCCTGATGCGCCAGCCCGTGGACCGCACACCGGTTTGGATGATGCGACAGGCAGGGCGATATCTGCCGGAGTACCGTGCGACCAGGGCAAAAGCCGGCGACTTCCTCAGCTTGTGCAAGAACACGCCGTTGGCCTGCGAGGTAACTCTGCAGCCTCTCGAACGTTTCCCACTGGACGCGGCGATCCTGTTTTCAGACATCCTGACGATTCCGGACGCTCTGGGTCTTGGCCTGTACTTCGAAACCGGCGAAGGCCCGAAATTCCGGAATACGATCCGCTCCGAAGCCGATGTTGCGGCTCTGCCGAAGATCAACGCTGAGGTGGATCTGGACTACGTTATGAACGCGGTTTCCACCATCCGCGGAGCCCTGAACGGCAGCGTTCCCCTGATCGGTTTCTCCGGCAGCCCCTGGACCCTGGCGACTTATATGATTGAGGGTGGCTCGTCCAAGGATTTCCGGGAGGCCAAGAAGCTCATGTACGGTCAGCCGGAGGTGATGCATCGCCTGTTGGACCATCTGGCGGATGCGGTCATTGATTACCTCAACGGCCAGATCAAGGCCGGTGCCCAGGCTGTACAGATTTTCGATACTTGGGGCGGCGTTTTGAGCAGCTGGGCGTACGAAGAGTTCTCGCTCCGCTACATGAAGAAGATCGTTGACGGTCTGATTCGCGAGAATGATGGTCGCCGGGTACCGGTGATTCTGTTCACCAAGAACGGCGGCCAGTGGCTGGAAACCATTGCTGATTCCGGTGCAGATGCCGTTGGCCTGGACTGGACCACCGATATCGGCAATGCCCGCGCCAGAATTGGTGACCGTGTGGCACTCCAGGGCAACATGGACCCAGCCATGCTGTATGCGCCGCCAGAGCGGATTCGCCAGGAAGTGGCCGATATCCTGCGTCGCTTTGGCTCTGGCAACGGGCATATCTTTAACCTTGGTCACGGCATTACGCCGGATGTCGATCCGGAGCATGCCAAGGCGTTCATTGAGGCTGTTGTTGAACTCAGCCCCGAGTACCATCGCTGAGTATTGGAGTTGGTTTTCACCCAGCCTGCTGACCATGCGGGCTGGGCCGTGGTGGGGCCCTTTCCAAAAACCGCTACGAGCACGTCCATGTGCGCTTGTCCTCGGCCATCCTTGGCCTCCGACATTTTTGGAAAGGGCCCCACCACGGCCCGAGACCAACTTCAGAGCTATACCCGTTTCCCCAAAATCCTCTGGATGCAATCTCCTGTCCGGTCTATAGTCAGGTGAAACAAGACCGGTAAACAGGAGTAACCACTTGCCCCCCAAGAATCCCGAAAAACGCCGGTTCCACCGGATCGAATTCGATGCGCCCTGTGAACTCCATTGTCAGGAATCTGTCTGGACGACGGAGGTACTGGATATTTCGCTGAAAGGTGTTCTGGTCAAGCGGCCGGAGGGTTGGCAGGTCCCGTTAAAGCAGCCCTGTGAGGTGATTGTCCATTTGAACGACCATGAGGCTGGTATTGTCATGGCTGTTGAGTTGAGGCACGTGGAACCGCACCGGCTGGGCTTCAAATGTCAGTACATTGACCTTGATAGCGCCACGCACCTTAAACGCCTAGTGGAACTGAACCTGGGCGACCAGGCGCTGTTGGAAAGAGAGTTTGCACATCTGATTGATTAAAGCCGTTTGAAGTCCGAGTCTTGCAACTTCGTTTGCAGGACAGTCTGTTATCGGTATTTCCAAAATGTCTGAGGCCAAGGATGGCCGAGGACAAGCGCACATGGATGTGCTCGTAGCGGTTTTTGGAAATACCGATAACAGAGTGGCCGTCGACTCCAGAAAACTCAGGCTTAGAGTTCTTCGAGGGCAGTAAGCGCATCACTCAGTTTGGTAACGGGAATCACCTTCATGCCGTCGATGGTCTTGCGTGGAGCATTGGATTTTGGCACCAGGGCCCGGGTGAAACCGTGTTTGGCGGCTTCATAGATGCGTTCCTGGCCGCTGGGCACCGGGCGGATTTCACCAGAGAGGCCCACTTCTCCGAAGATCACCAGATCCTGGGGTAGGGCACGGTCTCGGAAGGAGGAAACGATGGCGGCAAGAAGTGCCAGGTCGGCGCTGGTTTCGTTTACCTTTACGCCACCAACCACATTGACGAACACGTCCTGGTCGGAGACGTGCATGCCGCCATGGCGGTGCAGAACGGCAAGGAGCATGGCGAGCCGGTTCTGATCAAGGCCGACCGCGACCCGTCTGGGGTAGCCGCCCTGAGCCATATCCACCAGGGCCTGGATCTCCACGAGCATCGGACGGGTGCCTTCCCAGACAACCATCACCACGCTTCCCGGGGCTGCGTCTTCGCCGCGGTTCAGGAAGATCGCGCTGGGGTTCTTCACTTCCTTCAGGCCCTGTTCCAGCATGGCAAACACGCCGAGTTCATTGACTGCACCAAACCGGTTCTTGATCCCCCGAAGGGTTCGATAACGGCTGTCGCTGGAGCCTTCCAGCAGGATCGAGCAGTCAATCATGTGTTCCAGAACCTTCGGGCCGGCCAGGCTGCCGTCTTTGGTGACATGGCCGACCAGAAACAGGATGGTGCCGGTCTGCTTGGCGAAACGGGTGAGGTAGGCGGCGCTTTCGCGTACCTGGGAGACACTGCCGGGGGCGGACTCGATATCCGCCATGTGCATCACCTGAATACTGTCTACCACCAGAATCCGGGGTTTTTCTGCCTCGGCCACCTGCATGACCCGTTCGACACTGGTTTCGGACAGCATCTTCAGGTCTTTGGTTGGAAGGCCCAGCCGTTTGGCGCGCATGGCCACCTGCTGCAGGGATTCTTCACCGGTGACGTACAAAGCGGGGACGCTTGCAGCCAGATGGCAGACGGCCTGGAGTAGAAGGGTACTCTTGCCCGCGCCCGGATGGCCGCCCATCAGAACAGCCGAGCCCTCGACGAGACCTCCGCCCAGAACCCGGTCAAACTCCTGCATGCCGGAGCTGATACGGGGCTGCTCTGCCAGGCTGACATCATCCAGGCTCTGGACCTCGGACAGGCTGCCGGCAAAGCCCTCAAAGCGGCCACCGCGGGCGCCTTTGCTGTTGCTGCTGACGCCGCGGACTTCGCTGATGGTGTTCCAGGCCTGGCAGGCCGTGCACTGGCCCTGCCATTTGGAATAGTCTGCACCGCATTCGGTGCAGACGTAGGCGGTTCTGGTTTTCGCCATCAGGCCAGCTTCTTGTACTTCATGCGCTGCGGCTGCATCGCCGAATCACCCTTGCGCTTCTTGAAGTCCTCGTCGTACTCGGTGAAGTTGCCTTCGAAGTACACCACCTCGCCATCATCCTCGAATGCCAGGATGTGGCTGGCCACACGGTCGAGGAACCAGCGGTCGTGCGAGATAACCAGGGCAGAGCCCGGGAAATTCAGCAGGGCTTCTTCCAGGGCGCGAAGGGTTTCCACGTCGAGATCGTTGGTCGGCTCATCCAGCAGCAGCACGTTGCCGCCCTGTTTCAGCAGCTTGGCCAGGTGCAGGCGGTTGCGCTCACCGCCGGACAGGTCGCCAACCCGTTTCTGCTGGTCGCTGCCCTTAAAGTTGAAACGGCCAACGTAGGCCCGGGAAGGGGTCTCGTAGTTGCCCACCTTGATGATGTCGTTGCCGTCGGAGAGCTCCTCCCAGACGGTTTTGCTGCCATCCAGATCGCGCATCTGATCCACGTAGGCCAGTTCCACGGTTTCCCCGACGGTGATGTCGCCAGAATCCGGCTTGTCGAAACCGGCAATCATCTTGAACAGAGTGGATTTACCGGCACCGTTACCACCGATAATGCCCACGATGGCGCCGGGTGGCACGCTGAAGGACACGTTTTCATACAGCAGGCGGTCACCGAAGGACTTGCTGATGCCGTCAACCTCGATCACCTTGTTGCCCAGACGGGGTCCGGGTGGAATGTAAAGCTCGTTGGTTTCGTTTCGTTTCTGGAACTCCTGGGAACTCATCTCCTCGAAACGGGCCAGACGGGCCTTGCTCTTGGACTGACGGCCCTTGGCATTACTGCGCACCCATTCCAGTTCCTGCTTGATGGCTTTCTGGTGAGAGGCTTCCTGCTTGGATTCCATCTCCAGGCGCTTCTCCTTGTTCTCCAGCCACTGGCTGTAGTTGCCTTCAAAAGGAATACCGTGGCCACGGTCCAGTTCCAGAATCCAGCCAGCGACATTGTCGAGGAAGTAGCGATCGTGGGTGATGGCTACCACAGTACCTTCGTAATCGTGCAGGAACCGCTCGAGCCAGGCGACAGATTCGGCATCCAGATGGTTGGTGGGCTCATCGAGCAGAAGCATGTCAGGGCCGGACAGCAGCAGACGGCACAAAGCTACCCGGCGACGTTCACCACCTGAAAGTACGTTCACTTTCTGATCCCAGGGTGGGAGACGCAGTGCGTCCGCGGCAACTTCCATCTTGCGCTCAATATCGTGGCCGTCAGTGGCCTGGATGTAGGCTTCCAGCTCGCCCTGCTTCTTGGCCAGGGCATCAAAATCCGCATCCGGTTCGGCGTAGGCGGCGTACACCTGGTCCAGTTCGGCCAGGGCGTCATGCACACCGGAAACCGCTTCATCGACGATTTCCTTGACGGTTTTCTCTTCGTCCAGCTCTGGCTCCTGGGGCAGATAGCCCACGTTGATGCCAGGCTGCGGACGGGCTTCACCGATGTAATCCTGGTCTACGCCCGCCATAATGCGGAGCAGGGTGGATTTACCGGCACCGTTGAGACCCAGAACGCCGATTTTGGCGCCAGGGAAGAAGCTCAGTGAAATGTCCTTCAGAATCTCGCGCTTGGGCGGGACCACCTTGCCCACGCGGTTCATGGTGTAAACGTATTGGGCCATGTTGGCGTACACCTCTTGATATAACAGGTTCGTGAATTCGGAAACTGACGGCTCGGGCTAATTGCTATTGATCCGGTAAGGTATCGAAACCTACCTTTGATAGCAATTGAGCAGAAACCGGAGTTGGCCGCATGCCGGTATCTGCGGACGGTATAAAGGATGATTTTTTACCCGTTTGTAAGATAGAATAGCGGCCCAATTTTTCAGGGAGCCTGCGGAGATCGCCAAAGCTCTCCGGGCCAGCCAAGCACACAGGGGCAGCGCATCCATGTTTAATCGTGAAATGAAAATCGCCGGCTTTGACGACGAACTCTGGAACGCCATGCAGGCGGAAGAGAAGCGCCAGGAAGCTCACATCGAGCT
Organism: Marinobacter sp. DSM 26671; assembly: GCF_900112835.1. Classification (NCBI taxonomy): domain Bacteria; kingdom Pseudomonadati; phylum Pseudomonadota; class Gammaproteobacteria; order Pseudomonadales; family Marinobacteraceae; genus Marinobacter; species Marinobacter sp. DSM 26671. Next base: position 80,450 of record NZ_FONF01000014.1, read on the forward strand.
GATCGCGTCCGAGAACTATACCAGCCCCCGGGTGATGGAAGCCCAGGGCAGCGTGCTGACCAACAAGTACGCGGAAGGCTATCCGGGCAAGCGCTACTATGGCGGCTGCGAGTTCGTGGATATTGCCGAAGACCTTGCGATTGAGCGTGCCAAGGAGCTGTTTGGTGCTGCCTATGCCAACGTCCAGCCGCATTCCGGCTCCCAGGCCAACTCCGCTGTCTTCATGGCCCTGCTCAAGCCCGGTGATACGGTTCTGGGCATGAGCCTCGCCCATGGTGGGCACCTCACGCACGGCGCCAGTGTCAACTTCTCGGGCAAGATCTACAATGCCGTGCAGTACGGTATTAACACCGACACCGGCCTTCTCGACTACGATGAGATCGAATCGCTGGCTCTCGAGCATAAGCCAAAAATGATCATCGCCGGCTTCTCCGCTTACTCCCAGGAGCTGGATTTTGCCCGCTTCCGCGAGATTGCCGACAAGGTGGGTGCCTATTTGTTCGTTGATATGGCCCACGTAGCGGGTCTCGTAGCCGCCGGCGTCTACCCGGATCCAGTTCCCCATGCCCACGTTGTTGCAACCACGACTCACAAGACCCTTCGCGGTCCCCGTGGTGGTCTTATCCTGGCCTGCGATGACGCTGATCTGCAGAAGAAGCTGAACTCTGCGGTATTCCCGGGCGGCCAGGGTGGCCCGCTGATGCACGTGATTGCCGCGAAGGCGGTGTGCTTCAAGGAAGCCATGAGCGACGATTTCAAGACCTACCAGCAGCAGGTTGTGAAGAACGCCTCCGCCATGGCCCAGGTGTTTGTGGATCGTGGCTATGATGTGGTTTCCGGTGGCACCAAGAACCATCTGTTCCTGGTCAGCCTTATCAAACAGGACATTACCGGAAAAGATGCGGATGCGGCGCTCGGTCGTGCCCACATCACCGTTAACAAGAACGCGGTTCCCAATGATCCGAGGTCTCCGTTTGTCACCTCCGGTCTTCGCATTGGCACTCCGGCAATCACCACCCGTGGTTTCGGCGAGTCCGAGTGTCGCGACCTCGCTGGCTGGATCTGCGACATCCTCGATAACCTGGACGACGAGGCGGTCAACAGCCGGGTTCGTGAGCAGGTAAGTGCACTCTGCGCCCGTTTCCCTGTCTACGGCTAATCGTTTTGTAGCTAGACTACAGGCATGACCTGTCGGGCCGACTTTTCGGCCCGGCTTCCTCTTCGGAGCTCCTGACTATGCATTGTCCCTTCTGTGGTGAAGCAGATACCAAGGTGATTGACTCCCGGCTGGTGGCCGAGGGTGATCAGGTGCGTCGCCGCAGGGAATGTCTGTCCTGTCGGGAGCGTTTTACTACCTTCGAATCTGCCGAGTTGGTGATGCCAAGGGTGGTCAAACAGGATGGTACCCGACAACCGTTTGATGAGGAAAAGCTGCGCGCCGGGCTGATGAAAGCGCTGGAAAAGCGCCCCGTGAGCATTGAACAGATTGATGCGGCTCTCAATCGGATCAAATACCGGTTGCGGGCGACCGGAGAGCGGGAAGTGAAGTCCATGCAGTTGGGTGAAGAGGTGATGACCGAATTGCGCCAGTTGGACAAGGTTGCCTATGTCCGCTTCGCCTCGGTATATCGCAGCTTTCAGGATATCAACGAATTCAAGGAAGAGATCGAGAGGTTGTCTGCCAGCAACGGTGAGGCGGCCGTGGATGTTGCCAAAGCGCTGGCGGATAACCACGCCCCGAAAGGCAAGGCATGATTGAGAACCGCGACAGGGCCATGATGGCGCGGGCTGTCCAGCTTGCCTGGCGCGGTCGGTACTCTACCCACCCTAATCCCCGGGTTGGGTGTGTCATTGCCCGGGGAGATCTGGTCCTTGGCGAGGGGTGGCATGAACGTGCCGGAGAAGCCCACGCCGAGACCCGTGCCCTGAGCCAGGCCGGTCCGGATGCCCGGGGTGCGACAGCGTATGTAACACTGGAGCCGTGTAGCCATTTTGGCCGGACGCCGCCCTGCGCCAGGGCGCTGATTGATGCTGGTGTTGCCCACGTCTACGCCGCAACCAAGGACCCGAACCCCTCGGTGTCTGGCCGGGGGCTGGATATGCTCAGGGAAGCTGGAATCCGGGTTACCGAAGGCCTGCTGGCGGAAGAAGCTGCCCGCCTGAATCCGGGCTTCATGAAACGCATGAACACCGGCCGACCCTGGGTGCGGCTCAAAATGGCGGCAAGTCTTGATGGCCGTACCGCCATGGCTTCCGGCGAGAGCCAGTGGATTACCGGTCCTGAGGCTCGTCGGGATGTCCAGCGTCTGAGAGCGATTAGTGATGCCATTCTGACTGGTGTCGGAACCGCTCTCGCCGACGACCCCTCATTGACGGTCCGGCGCGAGGAACTGGGGGATATTGGTGACGCGACGGAGCCGTCCAGGCAGCCGCTTCGGGTGATTGCCGACCGCGATGCGCGCACACCGTCGTCTGCGAAGATCCTCCAGGGCGGTAACGTGCAGGTGTTCTGTGCGTCATCGACGCTGGCCACTGCGCCAGCCCAGGACCTCGCGGCCCTGGGCATCAGCCTTACCGGTGTCGCCTGGAAAGATAACGGGATCGATCTGGCCGAGCTGCTGGACTCGCTCGGCGAGCTCGGAATCAACGAGCTGCTGGTCGAGGCGGGACCCACTCTGGCCGGCACGTTTATTAACGAAAATCTGGTCGACGAACTCTGGCTCTATCAGGCGCCGGTTTTCCTCGGCAGCACGGGACGTCCGACCGCACATCTGCCGCTGGAGACCATGGCAGATAAAGTACAATGGAAGGTGCTGGACCGACGTCAGGTAGGTGAGGATCAGCGTCTGATCCTCACCCGCCGGTAATCCATAAACTCAGGTTGTTCCGGCAGCAATTATTTGCCGGAGCGCCGCAAGGGTGCAAAACCATATGGCACTGAACAGCATTGAAGACATCATTGAAGATATCCGTCAGGGCAAGATGGTCATACTGATGGATGACGAAGATCGCGAGAATGAGGGCGATCTCGTGATGGCTGCTGAGCATTGCACGGCCGAAGCCATCAATTTCATGGCTCGTTTTGGTCGTGGCCTGATCTGTATGCCGATGACCCGGGATCGCTGCGAGCAACTGGGTTTGCCTTTGATGGTCCAGCAGAACGCCTCCGGCTTCGGAACCAAGTTTACCCTCTCGATTGAGGCTGCCGTGGGTGTGACCACTGGCATCTCGGCGGCAGACCGTGCACGTACGGTGCAGGCAGCGGTAGCACGCAATGCAAAAGCCAGTGATCTGGTTCAGCCTGGCCATATTTTCCCGTTGATGTCTGATCCCGGCGGTGTTTTGAGCCGCGCGGGGCACACCGAAGCATCCTGTGACCTCGCCGCACTGGCAGGTTGCGAGCCGGCAGGCGTGATCTGCGAGATCATGAATGACGACGGCTCTATGGCCCGCCGCGAAGACCTGGAGCGATTCGCCGAAGAGCACGACCTGAAGATTGGCACCATTGCCGATCTGATCCACTACCGCACCATGAACGAGCGAACCGTTGAGTGTGTGGAAGAAAACGACCTCGACACCGAGTACGGCGTGTTCAAGCTTCGGACATACCGTGACAATATCCAGGGAGCCACCCATCTGGCGATGTTGATGGGAGACATTTCTCCCGATGAACCGGTCTATGTCCGGGTCCATATCACGGACACCCTTCGGGACCTCCTCGGTGCGCGCCGCAAGGATTCTCGCAGCTGGCCCCTGCATCACGCCCTTGAAAAGGTGGCAGAGGAAGGCCGGGGCGCGGTCGTCCTGCTGAACAGCGCCGAGGACAGCTATAACCTGGAAGACCGGATCCAGGAATTCTTTGATGAAGGTAAGGGCTCCTCTGGCAAGGGAAGCTCCGGCGTTTACTTCACGGTAGGTACCGGCTCCCAGATTCTCCGGGATATTGGTGTTGGCAAAATGCGCCTGCTGAGCCCGCCGATCAAATTTTCCGCCATTTCCGGTTTCGATCTGGAAGTGGTCGAATACGTTCCCTACACCCCCGAATGATAAACCCGGTCGTGGCCCCGATGCCGCGACACGTGAAGGAGCCATCGATGGCAGATATCAGAGTAATTGAAGGTGATTTTACCGAGTGCAGCGGGCGCTATGCGCTTGTAGTGGGCCGTTTTAACGGCTTTGTTGTGGAAAGCCTGGTAGAGGGCGCGCTGGATACCCTGCGCCGTCACGGTATTTCCGATGACGACGTCACCGTCGTCCGCGTGCCGGGAGCCTATGAAATGCCCCTGGCCGTCAAGCGCGTTGCCGAAACCGGTGAGTACGATGCGATTATTGCCCTGGGTGCAGTTATCCGTGGCGGCACTCCGCATTTCGAGTATGTTGCCGGCGAGGCCTCCAGCGGCCTTGGCGCGGTCAGTCTTGATACCGACGTGCCGGTAACCTTCGGTGTGCTGACGGTGGATTCCATCGAACAGGCCATCGAGCGTTCCGGAACCAAGGCCGGTAACAAGGGTGCCGAAGCGGCAATCACCGCCCTTGAAATGGTCAGCCTGTTCAAGAAGCTGGGTGAGTAATGAGCGAAACCGAAGGTACATCACCGCAGCCGGCTCCGTCTGGCCAACCGAAAGCCGGTGATCGACGCCGTGCCAGGGCCCTCGCCATGCAGGGGCTCTATCAGCGTCATTTCAGCAAGACGGCGATTTCTGACATTGAAGCCGAGTTCATGGTCGACAATGACATGAGCAAGGTCGACCTGCTGTATTTCCGGGATCTGCTCCGTGGGGTACATCGCGAGCAGGGCGAACTGGACAAGCTGATCGAGCCGTTCCTGGATCGGCCTATTAAAGAGGTTGATCCCGTGGAACTGGCGATTGTCCGCCTGGGAGCCTATGAGCTCAAGCATCGGCTTGATGTGCCCTACAAGGTGGTCATTAACGAGGGCATTGAAATGGCCAAGCGCTTTGGTGGCACCGAAGGCCATAAATTTGTTAACAGCATTCTCGACAAGCTGAGCGGCCGACTCCGGCTTGCCGAGACCCGCGCTCGCTAGTCGATGGGCGAATTCGAGCTGATTCGCCGTTACTTTCTGCCGCTTGCCGGGCGGCGGGAATCCGGATCCCTGATCCTGGGCCCAGGGGACGATTGCGCGATTCAGCGTATTCCCGCAGGCCGGGACCTTGTCTTTTCTGTGGACGCCCTCGTGGAGGGTGTCCACTTTCCCCGAAACTACCGTCCCGATTATCTGGGCTGGCGAGCACTTGCCGCCGCTGCCAGCGATCTTGCTGCCATGGGTGCCGACCCGGAATGTTTCACGCTTGCACTGACGCTGCCAGCTGTGGATGAGCAGTGGCTTGAAGACTTCTCAATGGGATTGCGAAAGGCCAGCGAGGCGTTTGGTCTGGAGCTGGCCGGCGGGGATACCACCTCCGGGCCGCTCACCCTGAGCCTGCAGGTGCATGGCACTGTAGAGCAGGGAGCCGGGATTCGACGCTCCGGCGCCCGTCCCGGAGATCTGATTGCCGTGTCCGGAACCCTGGGGGATGCCGGCGCCGCTTTAGACTATCTTTCGGAGCCTGCCCCTTCCGCTGACATGCTTGCCGTGCTCGAACGCTATCACCATCCCTGGCCGAGACTGGATCTGGCAGGAGCTATACGCCAATATGCCACTGCGGCGGTTGATATCTCTGATGGCTTGCTGGCAGATCTCGGGCACATTCTTTCCGCATCAGGGGTCGGTGCCCGGATCGAGAGTGCCAGGATGCCTCTTTCGCCAGCGCTTGTTCGGCTAAAGGGTGAGAAGGCCCTGGACTGCGCACTGCGCTCCGGAGACGATTACGAATTGTGCCTGTGTTTCTCGCGGGAAAACTGGGAGCGTGCCCCGGAATCACTGAAGCGCCAACTCACCGTGATCGGCTTCGTTGAAGCTGAGCCGGGCCTGTATCTCGACGGTGTCGATTGCGGTTTGGAAGCGGTGCCCGCCGGGTTTGACCATTTCAGGAGTGAATTATGAGTCAGGAAGGCGAGACCCCGGAACCGGAGGCGCCGGCAGTCATACTCCCGCCGGGATTCTTGCGTAACCCGGTGCATCTGCTCGCTTTTGGTTTTGGCAGTGGTGCAACGGCGAGGGCGCCCGGTACCTGGGGCAGCCTGGCCGCGATTCCGCTGTGGTACGTCTTCGCCTGGTTGCCGCCCGTGGGCTACTGGCTGGTGGTACTGGCTGCTTTTATCGTAGGTATCTGGCTCTGCGGAAAGACCGCTGAAGACCTGAAGGTTCACGACCATGGCGGCATTGTCTGGGACGAATTCGTCGGGATGTGGATTGCCCTTGGCCTCTTCCCTGACACTATCTATGGGGTTCTGGGGGCGTTCGCTCTGTTCCGGCTTTTTGACATTGCAAAACCGTGGCCCATCAGTTGGCTGGACCAGCACCTGCCTGGCGGTTTGGGTATCATGGTTGACGATGTTATTGCCGGCGTCATGGCCCTGATCTGCCTGTGGGCAGTAGACGTGTGGCTGGTGCCCGTCATGGTCTAGACGGGCACGAAGGCCTGTCAGTGAAGCTGTTGTTCTTCCGGCAGCATACGGACCACGTGCAGAAAGCGTTTGAGGCCTGTTTCCGCCCGCTCCCGTGAAGCGAACGGGCCACTGTCAAACCCTTCCCGGGTGGTAAAGTACCATTTGCTCCCTACGCAGAAGAATCGACTACTGCGAAAGGGAACCGGCCCTTCTTCTCCGGTCCTGCGATGGGTGTCCATGGCGTCTCCTGTACTGCCCGCTTTTCGTTCTTGCTTCTCGGGCGCCGCGTTAATATCTGCCGATCTGTTTAAAATTAACCCAATTCGGGGCGAATTCAACATTTTTTTACAATTTTACGGGTTGGGTCTCAATCGGGATCTGCGTTGAAAAAGCCGGAGTGGGTCAGCGAAGCCCGCCGTTGTCTTGCACTCGTCAGAATGCTACCAAAGCGGCGGAAGCCGGGGAGACCTATGGGTTCGAATTTGATCGGCCCGAGTCGCGTCAGGAGGCCGAGCAGGAAATGCCGGAGTTCTCCGGCAAGTGCTGAAAACGCGCTTGAACAGTTGAAAACCATTTGGGAAACAGCGAGTGACGAGGAAAAGAAAGCGTTTCTTCGTTGGGCGTTCGAATAAGCGAGTCTTGCTTGACCGTTTCCGGGTCCGGTTCAGGCCCGGAAACGTTTCAGGGCTTTCTTGAGAAGCCCCTCCATCGCGGTCATGGCATCATCTGCGAGGGTCTGTGTTGGGGAGGCTGCGATGGGTTCTTTGGTTGCCTCTGTTCCGAGCCGTTCCATGGCTGCTTCAATGGCGTTGAGGCTTTCATCCACGTGAGACTGCAATGACTCTCCGTGGGCCACCACATCGGGGCAGGTGGTGAAATTCAGTGTCAGCCTTCCCTCATAGCTCACCGCTACAATAACCAGTCCCATACTGTCGAACAGCGGCGCCGTATTGTATTGCTGAACCAGGCGTGCCCCCTGCAGATACAGTGGAACCTGTGGTCCGGGAACATTGGTGATTGGCAGATTGAATACCGGCTGGTAACGCTGGGCAATTTGCAATTCCGAGTAAAGTCTTGCGGAAAGCGCCAGCATGGTTGAAGGCAGCAGTTCCGTCAGCCGATCTGCAGCAATAGCCTCCCGGTAGGGCTCCGAGGCAACCGCGTTCCAGTGTATGCGCCGTATCCGCTGGGCAGGATCGGTTTCATCGGTCGCGAGATCCAGCAGCATGGCAGACATCTGGTTCCCGGTGGCTCGTCGTAGGCTGTTGGAACGAACCGAAATCGGTGTCATTGCCACCAGGGATTTGTCGGCATTGGCGCCCTCGCTGATCAGATAGCGCTTCAGGGCCTCGGCACAAAGGCCCAAAACCACATCGTTCAACGTTACGTCCCCGAGAAACGCCTTGATCGCCTTCAGGCGCGAAAGCTCCACGCTGGGGGCGACAATCTGCCGATTTGCCGTAATCTGCCGATTGAAAGGGCTGTTTGGGGCGGAAAACAGGGGCAGCGGGAGTGGCAGTTTGCGTAATTGCTTCTGGATCAGTCCCCGGGCTGTAGCCTCGGCTGCGTTGAACGCCAGAGAGGTGAACTGCAGTGGCGTGCGAATGATGTTCGCACCGGCCTGGAGCATGACCCGTTCTTCCGAGGGTTCTGGTCTGGGCTGCCAGGGTCGAGGTGGCGCAATCGGGCTGGGCTCGGGCGTATACTCCAGCAGTTTGCCAATAATCTCCTCGCCACTGAATGCGTCGATGGCAGCGTGGTGCAATTTGACGATCAAGGCGAAGCCATCACTGCCGGTGTCCTGCTCGTCCAGTTTGAAACCGTCTACGAAGGTGATGTGCCACAGCGGGCGGTCCCTTTTCAGAGGTTCTTCCAGAATCCGTGAGGCCAGCGTCATCAGGCTTGCCTTGCGGCCGTGTTCGCCCAGATTAACGTAGGCAAGGTGGCGCTCGATGCTGAAATCGGGGTCATCAATCCAGTAGGGGCGGCCCAGGCGCAGGGGAATTTCTTTCAGGCGTTGCCGGAAAACCGGCACAACATGCAGGCGGCTTCGAAGGTAGGCGACAAAGGTGCTGAAGGCCAGCGGTTTCTCCCGTTCGGAAGCATCGAAGAGGTAGATGCCTCCGATGTGCATCGGTGTGGTTTCCGACTCGAGATACAGGAACGAGGCATCCAGTTCCGACAGTTGCCGCATCAGAGAGCTCCCTTCGGCGTTGGTTTCAGCTGCAGTATAAACGAAGTGCCCGCGCAAACGGTTGACTCATTTGCCTGGTATGACTTCGAGTTGGAGTCATACCATTTGCTTTATTTTCAGCTTGTTAGCCAGTCTGAAACGGCTCCCTCCGCGCTGAGTCGGTCCCAAAACCACATCAGGGCCTTGCCCTGGTCCTCGGCATGCCTGGCCAGTTGCAGTTTGATTGGTTGTCGCGATTCCTGCACTTCCTTGATGACCAGCTTGCCTTCCTTCAGTTCTGCGCTGATTCGTGCCCTTGGCAACCATCCCACGCCGAGGCCGGCTACCTGTATGGCGATCTTCTGGTCAATGTTGGCCACCGTCAAGGTTCGCTGGCGGTGGAATATGCCGGCGTGGCCCGGGGGCAAGGACCTTGATGTGTCTGCAGCGACGGCTGCCGGATAACGGGAGATTTCGTCCTCGGAGAGCGGCGCTTCGGCATCGGCCAGGGGATGATCGGCGGCAACGGCAAAAACGAACGGCATGTCGCCCAGGGATTGGGTTGTGTAGTTTCCCGCTGGCTTGCTGAAATTATCGGCGCCGATGATCAGATCCACGCGGCGGCTTTGCAGAGCATCCCAGGTTCCGGCAAAGACCTCTTCCACGATTTGTACATCTACCGGTACGCCCAGCTCATAGAATTCCCGGATTGCCGGAAACAGGCATTCCGCCGGCAGCAGTGAGTTGAACCCGATCCGTAACCGCGTTTCCCAGCCCTGGGCGACCTGGCGCGTGGTGTGCGCGAGGTTTTCTGCCGCCTCGAGCAGTGTGCGGCCCTCTTCCAAAAGGTAGCGGCCGGCCGGTGTCAGTCGGGCGCGGTGACCGGTTCGGTCGTAAATGGCGACATTCAGGTCTTCTTCCAGCTTCTGCACGGTGTAACTGATGGCGGAGGGAACCCGGAACAGTTCGTTGGCGGCACCGGCGAAACTGCCTTTGCGGTCAATGGCATCAAGGACTTTGAGGGCGTCAATGGTGATGGCTGTATGCATGTTCGAATTATCTGAGGTTGTTGGCCAGAAATGCTTGTTTGAGAGCGTAGCAGGGTCCCCGGTATTCTGCCTGTATTGATTTCATCATGTTCAGGAATTTTAACGGGAGGGCTTTATGGGCCTGCTGATTGATGGCAAATGGCACGACAAGTGGTATGACACCGACAAGACTGGTGGCAAATTTGAACGGGAAGCGGCGCGTTTCCGGAACTGGGTGACCGCCGATGGCTCGCCGGGGCCGGATGGCGAAGGCGGTTTCAAGGCGGAATCCGGGCGCTATCACCTGTATGTCTCAATGGCCTGCCCCTGGGCGCATCGGACGTTGATTTTCCGGAAGCTCAAAGGTCTGGAGAAGCACATTTCAGTGTCAGTGGTGCACCCTGACATGGTTGAAAACGGCTGGGAATTCCGGCCCGACAGCGAGCAGCACCGGGACCATCTCCATGGATTCCGCTTCATGCATCAGGTCTACACCAAGGCTGCACCGGAATATTCTGGCCGGGTAACAGTGCCGACCTTGTGGGATAAAAAGAAAGAAACGATTGCGAGCAACGAGTCGGCCGAAATTATCCGGATGTTCAATTCGGCATTTGATGGCCTTGAGGGTGTTCGTACCGATCTGGATTTCTATCCCGGGGAGCTGCAAGAAGAGATTGATTCTGTGAACGCCCGGGTTTACGACACGGTTAATAATGGCGTTTACAAGGCGGGCTTTGCCACTGCGCAGGATAAGTACGAGGAAGCCTACAATGCGTTGTTTGATTCTCTCGACTGGCTTGAGGAGCGGTTGTCTTCTCAACGGTATCTGGTCGGTGGCCGGCTGACCGAGGCTGACTGGCGGTTGTTCACCACGTTGATCCGGTTTGATGCAGTGTATTACAGCCACTTCAAGTGCAACCGCCAGCGGATCAGCGATTTCCCGGCGCTTTCTGCCTACGTTCGGGACCTCTACCAGGTGCCAGGCGTGGCGGAGACCGTGGATATTAATCAGATCAAACGCCACTACTACGTAAGCCAGAGAACCATCAACCCGACTCAGATAGTACCGGTTGGTCCGGAGCTGGACTTTGACTCACCCCACGGGCGTGAGTCGCTTAGCTAACTCTCGCGACTGCGACCTCGGTCAGCAGTTCCATGGCTTCTTTATGGCCTGAGTCTGGAAGGGGGTGAAGGCAGGTCTGGGCCAGTTCCGCCTGCTCCCGCGCTTTTGCCATGGTGTATTCGATTGCGCCTGAGCGCTCAACAATATCGAGGATGCGGGGCAGATCGTCCAGGCCGCCCTTGCGGATGGCCTGACGGATCAACTGCCGTTCTTCCCCGGTGCCATGGTTCATGGCGTGGATCAGCGGCAGGGTGGTCTTGCCTTCAGCCAGATCGTCGCCCACGTTTTTGCCCATGGCTTCGGCGTCGCCGCGGTAATCCAGGACATCGTCCACCAGCTGGAAAGCCAGGCCCAGATGCTTGCCGTAGTCTTTCAGGCCCAGCTCCTGCTCTGCATTGGCGTTGGCAAGCAGTGCGCCGGTGTGGGAGGCGGCTTCGAACAGCATGGCAGTCTTGTTGTGGATGACCTTCATGTACTGCTCTTCGGTGAGGTCCGGGTTTTTCACGTTCATCAGTTGCATAACCTCGCCCTCGGCGATTACCGCCGTGGCGTGGGACAAAACGTCCATGATTCGCAGGCTTTTCAGCTCCACCATCATCTCGAAAGCACGGGCGTAGAGGAAATCACCTACCAGAACGCTTGGCGCGTTGCCCCAGCGGGCGTTGGCGGTGCTTCGGCCGCGGCGCATGTCCGAGGTGTCTACTACATCATCGTGCAGCAGGGTGGCGGTGTGCAGGAATTCGATCACGGCTGCGAGCTTGAGGTGGTCGTTTTCCTCGTAGCCGGCGGCCTGGCTGGAAAGCAGAACCAGTAGCGGTCTCAAGCGCTTACCGCCGCTTTCAATGATGTACTGGGCGATTTTCTCCACCAGGGGAACATCTGAGGAAAGCCGCTGGATGATCAGATCATTAACGCGGCTGAAGTCGTCGGCCACGGTGTCGTAAATGCGCTGGGCTGTCATGCGGCTTGTGGATCCCTTGCTGGTGTTATCGTCGTTACGATTGTTGATATTAAAGGCAGGTCGCGGCAATGCTAGGTATTGCCGAAGGTAGTGTCAACTTGGCTTGTGTTGCGGTGCGTCTTTTCGTACAATCACGCGCCCAACTCATCCCAACCTGCGCTCCCTGCTATAGGGTCGCCAGAGCGCCTCCCTTAGAACCAGGTGGATAAGAGCAGGGATGGGTCAATCGTGGAGAACGAGTGAATGTACGCAGTTATTGTTAGCGGTGGCAAGCAGCACCGTGTAAAAGAAGGCGAAACCCTGAAGCTGGAAAAGCTGGAAGTTGAAACCGGCGGTAACGTTGAGTTTGATCGCGTTCTGCTGATCGCCGACGGCGACAAGGTTCAGGTAGGCGCGCCGGTAGTTGATGGTGCCAAAGTGACCGCAGAAGTGGTTAGCCACGGCCGTCATGACAAGGTTCAGATCATCAAGTTCCGTCGTCGTAAGCATCACATGAAGCGTCAGGGCCACCGTCAGTGGTTTACTGAAGTCAAGATCACGGGTATCAAGGGCTGAGGCTCTCGAATTACCCCTTAAATAAGGAGGCTGGTAATGGCTCATAAAAAGGCAGCAGGTAGTACCCGTAACGGTCGCGATTCCGAGTCTAAACGACTTGGTGTGAAGCGCTTTGGCGGCGAGACTGTATCTGCAGGCAGCATCATCATCCGTCAGCGTGGCACTCGTTTCCACGCTGGTAGCAATGTTGGCATTGGCAAGGACCACACCCTGTTTGCGAAAGCAGACGGCCAGGTGAAGTTCGAAACCAAAGGCCCGCAGAGCCGTAAGTTCGTGAGCATCGTTCCGGCTGCGTAAGCAGCGGCGATCCGGTTCTGTCGAACCCTGGGTGGCGCTGATATCCTGATATTATCAGGTGCTCAGAACCATCCGGAGCCCCGCAAAGCTTCCTAGAGGCTGCGGGGCTTTTTAGTTTATGCGCATGGCGCAAAGGGTTGATTCATGAAATTCGTAGACGAAGCCACCATCATTGTGGAAGCCGGCAAGGGCGGTCACGGCTGCCTGAGCTTCCGGCGAGAAAAATACGTTCCCAAGGGTGGCCCCGATGGCGGCGACGGGGGCGATGGTGGTTCCGTATATCTGGAAGCCGAGGAGTCGCTGAACACGCTGATCGACTACCGGTTCCAGCGCAAACACAAGGCCCAGAATGGCGAGCCGGGCTCCGGCCGCAACTGTACCGGCAACAAAGGCGAGGACCTGGTTCTGCCGGTTCCGGTCGGCACCACGGTGGTCGATATGGATACCCATGAGGTCCTGGGAGATCTGACCCACGCCGGCCAGCGCCTCAAGGTGGCCCAGGGCGGGTTTCATGGTCTTGGCAACACCCGTTTCAAATCCTCGGTGAATCGCGCCCCGCGCCAGACTACCAAGGGTTCCGAGGGCGAGTTGCGTAACCTGAGGCTGGAGTTGAAGGTGCTGGCGGACGTGGGTTTGCTGGGCATGCCCAATGCTGGCAAGTCTACCTTTATCCGTTCGGTGTCGGCGGCTCGCCCGAAGGTTGCGGACTATCCGTTTACCACGCTGGTACCCAATCTTGGTGTTGTCAGTGTACAGGCGCACCAGAGTTTCGTGATTGCCGATATCCCGGGTCTGATTGAAGGTGCCGCCGAAGGTGCCGGCCTGGGTATCCGCTTCCTGAAGCATCTCGTGCGCACCCGTCTACTCCTGCACCTTGTGGATGTGGCACCGTACGATGGCTCATCGCCCGCCGATGCGGTTAGAGCAATCGAGCATGAGCTTGAGAAGTTCAGCGAAACACTGGCCAACCGTCCGAGATGGCTCGTGCTGAACAAGGTCGACATGGTGGCCGAAGAAGATCGCGATGCTCATTGTCAGGCCATTGTCGATGAGCTCGGATGGGAAGGGCCGGTTTTCTGGATCTCTGCGCTCAGTGGCGAGGGCACCAAGACCCTGGCTCAGGCCGTTATGCGCTGGATCGAAGAGCAGGCTGAGGAAGAGGCCCAGAATCCGGAATTCGCGGAGCGGGAGGCCCAACGTCGCCGGCAGATGGACGACGAAGCTCGCGCCCGTATTGAAGCCGAGCGTCAGGCACGCCGCGCGGCTCGCGAAGAGGACGATGACGACGACTTTGACGATGATGATTACGATGTCGAAGTGGTCTACGCCCCGGAGTAAACCAAGGACTGATACCAGAGAGATCGCTCACGCACCATGACTGAACGCCTACAGCTGCGCCAGGCCCGTCGCCTGGTTATCAAGATCGGAAGCGCTTTGCTGACCAACGATGGTCGTGGCCTGGATGTGGCGGCCCTGGGTTTGTGGGTGGATCAGATCGCCGAGCTTATTGAAGATGGCGTGGAGGTGGTTGTCGTTTCCTCTGGTTCTGTCGCCGAGGGAATGAGTCGTCTTGGCTGGACTGTTCGGCCAGAGCAGCTCCATGAGTTGCAGGCTGCTGCGGCAGTTGGTCAGATGGGGCTGGTGCAGACCTGGGAAGCCCAGTTCAAACGGCACGATATCCATACCGCCCAGATTCTGTTGACTCATGATGACCTCTCCGACCGCAAGCGCTATCTGAATGGCCGGGGAACCCTCAGAGCCCTGCTGAACCTCGGTGTCGTGCCCATTGTGAACGAAAACGACACTGTGGTTACCGACGAGATCCGGTTTGGCGATAACGACACCCTGGGTGCCCTGGTTGCCAATCTGATTGAGGCGGATGGCCTGATTATCCTCACTGACCAGCTGGGCCTCTTTGACAAGGATCCCAGGAAGCATTCGGATGCCTGTCTGGTGACCGAGCGCAGGGCCGGCGATCGCGAACTGGATGCCATGGCGGGTGGCGGCGCCGGTGTTCTCGGGCGCGGCGGCATGCAGACAAAGTTGCGTGCTGCGCGGCTTGCTGCCCGGTCCGGGGCTTTCACCGTCATCGTTGGTGGTCGCATCGAGGGCGTGATTGGTCGCCTGCGGCAGGGTGATGTAATCGGTACTCTGTTATTGCCGGAGCAGGGCCGGATTGCTGCCCGAAAGCAATGGCTCGCCAGCCACCTGCAGACCCGTGGCAGGCTGACTCTGGATGATGGTGCGGTGAAAGTGCTGTGCCTGGGTGGCCGCAGTCTTCTGCCGGTGGGTGTTAAAGGTGTGTCGGGGCAGTTTCGCCGTGGCGAGATGGTGTCCTGCTTCGACCAGAGTGGTCGTGAAGTCGCCCGGGGGCTGGTTAATTACGACGCCGACGAAGCCAGGGCTATTGCCGGCCGTTCCAGTGACCGGATTACCGAGATCCTTGGCTATATGTCAGGCGAGGAGATGATCCACCGGGACAATCTGGTGATTGTGTGATAATCGCTCGTCCATAAAAAAACCGGCCAGATGGCCGGTTTTTTTGCCTGAATCGAGCTAATTAGGCGCTCTTCAGGGCCTTGATCTTGGCGCTCAGGCGGCTCTTGCTACGAGCAACCTTGTTCTTCGCGAAGATGCCTTTGTTGACCATGCTGTCCAGAATCGGCTGAGCCTGCTGGAAAGCGGCCTGGGCTTCTTCGTAGTTGCCGGCTTCGATCTTGGATTGGATCTTTTTCACATAAGTACGAGCCATGGAACGCAGGCTTGCATTGTGCTTGCGGTTCTTCTCGTTCTGACGTGCGCGCTTCTTGGCTTGCGGGGAATTTGCCACCGTAAAACTCCTGAAAATCTCAAATTCGTTGCTGAATGATTCGTTACATCGCGGGCGCGCCAAAACCAGCGCGTCGAAATAAATGACGCGGAACTATGCCGCTCAAACCTTCAAATGTCAAGGCTAAAACCCATTTCATGCCCCGACACAGAAGGCCTGTGGTAAACTCGCGGCTCACTGAACGCGGGCTTGACCGGGAAGCAGGTAATTCCCGAAATACGAGCGCCAAAAGGATATCCAGAATGCCAAGCAAGGGCCTGCATGTCGTCGGAACCTGAATCAACGCCTGAACAGAAGCAATTACCCAAGCCGCCAGGACTGCTCAGATCGTCGGGGCTCGTCGGTATTATGACCATGCTGTCCCGGGTGCTGGGTCTGGTTCGGGATATGGTCATCGCTCGCTATTTCGGTGCCGGTGCCGGTGCCGATGCTTTTTTTGTGGCTTTCAAGATTCCGAATTTCCTGCGTCGGCTATTTGCGGAAGGCGCCTTCTCCCAGGCTTTTGTGCCTGTCCTGTCATCCTATCGGGAGAATCAGTCGCTCTCGGACGTTCAGCGGCTGGTCAATGCGGTGGCCGGCTCCCTCGGCTTGGTGCTGTTGGGCGTCACGCTGGTGGCCATTCTCGGGGCGCCGGTGCTGACGGCGGTCTTTGCCCCTGGTTTCCTGGATGATGAGGTGAAATTTGCGCTGACCAGCGACATGTTGCGCATCACCTTTCCGTACCTGTTGCTGATATCCCTGACAGCCTTCGCCGGCGGCATCCTCAACAGTTACGATCGCTTTGCGGTACCCGCGTTTACCCCGGTTCTTCTCAATCTGGCGATGATTGCGGCAGCCATCTGGTTGACGCCGCTGATGGATGAGCCGGTGATGGCTCTGGCCTGGGGTGTTTTCATTGCCGGGGCACTGCAGTTGTTTTTTCAGTTGCCGTTTCTGATGCGATTGGGCCTGCTGCCACGGCCTCGTGTGGATTATCGCCACGAAGGTGTCAGCCGGATTCTCAAGCTGATGGCGCCTGCGCTGTTCGGGGTGTCCGTCAGCCAGATCAACCTGTTGCTTGATACGGTTCTGGCGTCCTTTCTCCAGACCGGCAGCGTTTCCTGGTTGTATTACTCTGATCGGCTCTCGGAATTGCCCCTCGGCGTGTTCGGGATAGCCATTGCGACGGTTATTCTGCCGAGCCTTTCCCGTAAACACGCAGCGGCGTCAGCGGACCAGTTCGCCGCTACTCTGGATTGGGCGGTTCGGGCGGTTCTCTTGATTGGTCTTCCGGCCGCCCTGGCGCTTGCGCTGTTGGCCGAGCCGCTGATTGCCACCCTGTTCCACTATGGCGCGGTTACCGACCGGGATGTGGCCATGTCGGCCCAGAGCTTGCGAGCCTATTCCGCAGGGTTGCTGGCGTTCATGCTCATCAAGGTTCTGGCGCCGGGGTTTTTCGCAAGAGAAGACACCAAAACCCCGGTCAAGATCGGCATCATTGCCATGGTGGCAAACATGGTGTTCAACCTGATTCTCATTTTCCCGCTGGCCCACGCCGGTCTCGCGCTGGCCACCTCAATATCGGCCTGGTTGAATGGCTACCTTCTTTGGCGCGGACTGCGCAAGGAAGGGGCCTGGCAGAGCCAGCCCGGCTGGCCCCGTTTTCTGCTACAGCTGCTTTTTGCCAACGGTGCCCTGGCGGCTGTCATTGTCTGGCTCAACGCCCCGGTGTCGGTGTGGTTGGCAAACGGAGGCTATCAGCGTGCAGCGGACATGGCGATGCTGGTAGGGGCGGGCGTCGCCGTCTACTTTGTTGCACTGGCGCTGGCCGGGGTTCGGGTAAGACATTTCCGCCACAGGTAAGGTATAATCGCGCGTTTTCTCACCAGCGTTGCGGTAAAAGTGAGCGCTGAAAGCTAGCTGGCAATTGAAGGTTCGCATTGCATGCGTCTGATCCGGGGCCTGACCAACCTGAAAATGCTTTCCCGTCGGGAGGACTCACCGCTCGCCAACGGGTGTGTCGCCACCATCGGTAACTTCGACGGTGTGCACCTTGGGCACAAGACCATTATTGATCAGGTCAAAAGCAAGGCCAAGGCTCTGGGCGTGCCCTCGGTGGTGATGATTTTCGAGCCCCAACCCCGGGAGTTTTTTCAGGGCAGGGAGGCGCCGCCGAGGCTGATGGGGTTTCGTCAGAAGTTCGAGGCCCTGCTGGCGGAAGGCATCGATATTGTGCTGTGCCTGCGCTTCAACCAGGCGTTCCGTAGTTATTCGGCCATGGGCTTTATCGACGATGTTCTGATCCATGGATTGGCCGTTCGTCATCTGGTGGTCGGCGATGATTTCCGTTTTGGCTGTGATCGGGCGGGCGATTTCGCGCTTCTCGAGAAAGTTGGATACGACGCCGGATTTTCCGTCGAGAATACCCTGACAGTAACCGTCGACGGCGAGCGAGTAAGCAGCACACGTGTCAGGGATTTACTCACGGTGAATGGGCTCGAGAAAGCCGAATCGCTGCTGGGCCACCCCTATCGAATCCGGGGGAGGGTCGTGTATGGCCGCCAACTGGGGCGCCAGATTGGTGCGCCAACCGCGAATATTTTGTTACATCGGACACCCGCCCTGCGCGGTGTCTATGTGGTTGCCGCCACCCTGGACGACGGCGCCCGATTCGATGGTGTTGCCAATATTGGTGTACGTCCGACCGTTGACGGCAAGCGGCCCTCACTGGAAGTGCACCTGTTTGACTTTGCTGGCACACTTTATGGCCAGCACCTGGAGGTTGTGTTCCGGCATGGCCTGCGGGACGAGGAAAAATTCGGTTCTGTGGACGAGCTGAAAGATCAGATTGCCCGGGATTTTGACCAGGCCCGAGCGTGGATTGCCGAAAACGGCTCTGTGAAAAGCGCGGATTGAAACGCCCGGCTGCGCCCCAACGAATAAATGACCGACCCAAACTGACCAAGACCAAAAGAGTACGCACACAAACCATGAGCGACTACAAGCACACCCTGAATCTGCCGGAAACCGCCTTCCCCATGCGCGGCAACCTGGCCAAGCGCGAGCCGGAAATGCTCAAGCGCTGGCAGGATCTCGACGTCTACGGCAACCTGCGCAAGCAGCGTGAAGGGCGGGAAAAGTTCATCCTTCATGATGGCCCTCCTTACGCCAACGGCAGCATTCACATTGGTCACGCGGTCAACAAGATTCTCAAGGACATGATCGTCAAGTCCCGCAGCTTCATGGGCTATGACGCGCCTTACGTGCCGGGCTGGGACTGTCATGGTCTGCCGATCGAGCACAAGGTGGAGCAGGAGATTGGCAAGGCCGGTGTGAAGGTGGATTACAAGACCTTCCGCCAGGCCTGTCGCGACTACGCCACCAAGCAGATTGCCGGTCAGAAAACCGATTTCATTCGCCTGGGCGTGATGGGGGAGTGGGACAAACCCTACCTGACCATGGATCCCAAAGTTGAGGCGGGTATTGTTCGTGCCCTGGGCAAGATTGTCGCCAAGGGCCACCTCGTGCGTGGTTACAAGCCGGTTTACTGGAGTGTGGTGGGTCAGTCCGCACTGGCAGAGGCCGAGGTTGAATACCAGGACAAGACCTCGACCCAGATCGATGTGCGCTTTACCGCGGTTGACCAGGCAAAAGCCCTGTCACTGTTCGGCACCGATAATGGCAATGGCGATGTGTCCGTGGTTATCTGGACCACCACGCCCTGGACCATTCCGGCTAACCAGGCCGTTTCCCTTAATGCCGATCTGGACTATGCATTGGTACAGACCGATGTCGGGCACGGCCCGGAGCGGATGATCCTGGCTGCCGACATGGTCGATGGCATCATGGCCCGCTGGCAGGTTGAGAGCTACGAAGTGCTGGCAACCTGTGCTGGCGCGGCTCTTGAGAATCTGATTCTCCAGCACCCGATCTACGACAAGCAGGTGCCGGTGATCCTGGGTGATCACGTGTCCACCGATGCCGGTACCGGCGCGGTTCATACCGCGCCTGACCACGGTATGGAAGACTTTGAGGTGGGCAAGGCCTACAACATCGGCACTATCAACCTGGTTCAGGCGGATGGCACCTACACTTCGGCCGCCGGTGAGCTGGCCGGTGTACACGTTTACAAGGCCGATGAGCCGGTTTGCAGCGCCCTCGAGCGCGAGGGCAAGCTGGTCCGCTCCGAGAAGTTCCGTCACAGCTATCCCCACTGCTGGCGTACCAAGACCCCGCTGATCTACCGGGCCACACCCCAGTGGTTTATCAGCATGGATAAGGAAAACCTGCGCGCTGATGCCCTTGAAGCGATCCAGGGTGTACGTTGGGTGCCGTCCTGGGGTAAGAACCGTATCGAAGCCATGTTCAACCAGTCGCCGGACTGGTGCATCTCCCGTCAGCGGACCTGGGGCGTGCCCATCACCCTGTTTATCCACAAGGAAACCCAGGAGCTGCACCCGGACACCCAGAACCTGATTGAGCAGGTGGCCCAGCAGATCGAAGAGGGCGGTATCGATGCCTGGTACGAGCTGGATGCGTCGTCCCTGCTGGGTAGTGATGCCGAGCAATACGAGAAGGTAACGGATACCCTGGATGTCTGGTTCGATTCCGGTGTCACCCACGAGTCTGTCCTGCGGGTTCGCGAGGAGCTGGGCCAGTTCCCGGCGGATATGTACCTCGAAGGCTCAGACCAGCACCGTGGCTGGTTCCAGTCGTCCTTGAAAACCTCCATCGCCATGAATGGCGTGGCGCCTTACAGGCAGGTTCTGACCCACGGCTTTACCGTCGATGGCAAGGGCCACAAGATGTCCAAATCCCTGGGCAACGTGATCGCGCCCCAGGAAGTCATGAACGAGCTGGGCGCCGACATCCTGCGCCTGTGGGTGGCCGCAACCGACTACAGCGGCGAAATGACCGTGTCCAAGGACATCCTGCGCCAGACCGCCGATGGTTACCGCCGGATCCGGAACACCTCCCGCTTCCTGCTGAGCAACCTGACCGGATTCGATCCGGAGCAGCATATGGTCGCGCCGGAAGACATGATCGCGCTGGATCGCTGGATGGTGGACCGTGCCCTGCAATTGCAGGAAGAGCTGCATGAGGACTATGGCAACTACGCCTTCCTTCGGATTTACCAGAAGGTGTACAACTTCTGTGAAGCCACCCTGGGCGGCTTCTATCTGGATATCATCAAGGATCGCCAGTACACCACCCAGGCTGACAGTCTGGCTCGTCGTTCCTGCCAGACAGCCCTGTACCATGTGGCCGAAGCGCTCGTTCGCTGGATTGCCCCGATTCTCAGTTTCACCGCTGATGAAATCTGGCAGCACCTGCCTGGCAAGCGCAGCGATACCGTGTTCTATGAAACCTGGTATGAAGGCCTTACTGCGTTGCCGGATAACGCCGAGCTTGGCCGCGACTACTGGCGCGAGATGTACAGTGTGAAAGAGGCCGTCAACAAGTGCCTGGAGGAAGCCAGGGCACGGGGTGAAATCAAAGGCTCTTTGAGTGCCGAAGTCACCCTGTTCTGTGAAGGCGATCTGGCAGCTGATCTGAAGCACCTCGGTGAAGAGCTGCGCTTTGTTCTGATCACTTCAGAGGCCAGCGTTAAGCCAGTTTCAGAAGCCGGCGATGCGGAAATGACTTCCCACGAGGGTCTTCGAGTCAACGTAGCACCGGCTGCCCATACCAAGTGCGAGCGCTGCTGGCACCACCGGGAAGACGTCGGCCGCAATGCCAAGTACGACGACCTCTGTGGTCGCTGTGTGACCAACGTGGAAGGGCCCGGCGAAGCCCGCGCCTACGCCTGATGGAGGCGACCATGGCTGAGCAGGTCACCGGGAGCAAATTGAAGTGGCTTTGGCTGGCGGTACTGGTGATCGCTCTGGATCTCGGCACCAAGGCCATGGCCACCGCCATGCTGACTTACGGCAACCCGGTTCCGGTGATTCCGATGTTCAACCTGACGCTGCTGCATAACACTGGAGCAGCGTTCAGCTTCCTGGCCGGCGCTTCTGGTTGGCAGCGCTGGTTCTTCGTAACCCTGGCGCTGGTGGTCAGTGTGGTACTGATCTACTGGCTGAAAAATCTACAGCGCCATGAGACCTGGACCGCTGTTGCCATCGTACTGATACTCGGCGGCGCCTTGGGCAACGTCTACGATCGGGTGGTGCACGGCTACGTGGTCGACTTCCTGCACTTTTACTGGCAGGACTGGCACTTTCCCGCCTTTAACCTGGCCGACACCGCGATCACTATCGGTGCCGCCATGATGATACTTGATATGTTCCGCAAACCCGCCGATTCGGACGGGGATGCGTAAAGGAGTGAGTAACTCTTATGAATGAACTGCCTGTCGACAAGGGTACCCGGGTAAAACTGCACTTCGCCCTGAAGTTCCCGGATGGCGAAGTGATTGATTCGACCTTTGAGAAAGAGCCGGCGTCCCTGGAAATCGGCGATGACAACCTGCCGGAGAATTTCGAGGCCTACCTGATGGGTATGAAAGCTGGTGATAAAGGCAGCTTCCAGGTGCCGCCCGAGAAAGCCTTTGGCCAGCACAACCCGAATAACGTACAGACGTTCAAGCGCCATGAGTTCAGCCCCGATATGGTGCTGGAACCCGGCGTAATGATTTCCTTTGCCGACGCGCGCCAGAGCGAGTTGCCCGGTGTTGTCAGCCGTGTAGAAGGTGACGAAGTGGAGGTGGATTTCAATCACCCCCTGGCAGGGCGTACACTGACGTTTGAAGTAGAAATCATCGACGTGGAACCGGCAGGCCCGGCCCACTAACCAGAATAGCAGGTTGATATGCAGATCCGACTCGCCAATCCCCGAGGTTTTTGTGCCGGCGTGGACCGCGCCATCGAAATTGTAAACCGGGCGCTGGACGTGTTCGGGGCGCCTATCTACGTTAGGCACGAGGTGGTCCACAATAAATTCGTGGTGGATAACCTGCGCAACCGTGGCGCCATTTTCGTGGACGAGCTGGACGAAGTGCCGGACGACAAGCTTGTTATCTTCAGCGCCCACGGCGTCTCCCAGGCAGTGCAGAATGAAGCAGCGCGCCGTGGCCTGAAGGTCTTTGACGCGACTTGCCCGCTGGTCACCAAGGTTCACCTGGAAGTCATGCGCTACAGCCGCGACGGCCGGGAATGCGTACTGATCGGCCACCATGGCCACCCGGAAGTGGAAGGCACCATGGGGCAGTACGACCACAGCAATGGCGGTGAGATTTACCTCGTGGAAAACGAGGAGGATGTTGCCAACCTCGAAGTTAAAGACCCCGGCAAGCTCTCCTACGTTACCCAGACCACCCTGTCCATGGACGATACCGCCCGCGTCATTGACGCGCTCCGCGCAAAGTTCCCGGAGATCCAGGGCCCTCGCAAGGACGATATCTGCTACGCAACCCAGAACCGCCAGGATGCTGTGAAGCAGTTAGCGGGCGATTGTGATTTGATGCTGGTGGTAGGCTCGCCGAACAGCTCTAATTCAAATCGTCTGCGTGAGCTGGCGGAGCGGATGGGCACGCCGGCCTATCTGATTGATGAGGCCTCCCAGATCAATGCTGCCTGGCTGGAAGGTAAGACTTCGATTGGGGTTACTGCGGGAGCTTCTGCCCCCGAGGTTCTGGTGAACGAAGTTATTACCCGTCTGCGAGAGCTTGGCGGCAGCGTTCCGGAGGAAATTGCCGGGCGTGAGGAGAATATTGTGTTTTCTATGCCGCGGGAACTCAGAATCGATGCAGTCGATCTTAGCTGAACTCTCCAGCATCGATCCCGAGTTTGCACTGCTACCAGCAATTAGCTATCGCTGCCCCCCGATTGCCCTGCTCATCCAGTGTTAGTGTGCCACAGTCGTCATTGGCTTGCGCGGCAGTAGGTGCTGCTTGGAGTGTGTACGTATCCCTGGTTGCGTTCCCAACGAAACTTATGTCGTAGAAGGCCGTTCCCTCCTGGGGTGATTGGGTAAAGGGAAGCACAGGATTGGCGCCAGCGTCCCGGTAATCGAACCCGTTCGAGTAGCGTCGTTCCATCCACTGACTCAACTCCAGCAGGTCGGCTTGGGCCGTGGTTCGCCGGGTTTGCTCTACCTGATTTTGATACAGTGGAAACGCGACTACTGCGATAATGCCAATGATCGCGACCACGATCACTAACTCAATGAGGGTGAAGCCGCGATTTGCGCTGGGTGAAATTGTACTGACATCCTGTATACGTAGCATTAACAAGCCTCGTTCATTCGAAAAAAGTCGTCAATCTCGGGACCGAATTGAGATGATGCGTAGAGTTCTCCCTTTGGCCTCAGGATCCACCTCAAAATAGATCTTCAGCCCTTCATCCAGCTCCTTGACCAATCTCTCTCTGGACCAGGAGGCGCCGTTGAACCTTACTACAGCGGCGAGCTCAACAAGCTGGTCGTCGATAACTACAGCTCGCCCATCTTCTGAAACTCGGTTTACCACCCCGGCCAGTTCCCCAGAATTATCCTCGCCCGCCCCGACTACGAGAGGGGTTTGAATCGTCCTCTCAGCACTGGAAGAAGGTCCCGTGAAAAGCAGGGATGCCAGAGCCATGGACAGCACCAGCACAAATTTGTTGCGTTTGGATTCTGAATCACGCATAGCAATTCCCTTTAAGTAAGAGGGGGCAGCTCCTAGCGGAGCTGCTCCCAGGTTTGCCTACCAATGTTGTTTTCTAAGGCCTTGCCACAGAGTGCTGTCGTGCAGGGATCATCGCTGTCTATCTTGTTGGGATCAGTGATGAATGCTTCTGTATCGCCCTCGGTTATAGTCCGGACTTCTGCGCCTTGACCAATGTTTATACCGCTGGGAGCGTCGCCGCCGCCGCCGCCGCCGCCGCCGCCGCCGCCGCCGCCGCCGCCACCGCCGGAACCGCCGCCGGAACCACCAGATCCGACTAGATCTCCCGTAGTGAACTCGCCATCACTGTCGAGATCGAAGACTGGATCAGTCGGAGCCGCGCCGGAAATGAGGTTAAGATCCATAATGAAGCCGGTCCGGCCACTCCCGCAAGGGTTTGAATCTGGTATCAGGGTGCTGAATCGAACCCGATCCGGGAAAATGCCGAACGGATAACTGGATCGACTGACTACTCGTTCACCCGTTTTCTGAGAGTTGTAGATTAGGTCGAGATACCAGCCTTGCTCGGATGTCAGCACGTTACTGGAGGTTTCCCGAACGATATAGCTGTTGTTGCCCGTTCCATCAGTACGAGCGACCTGCACACCGTTTTGAGAGGTGATGGTTTGTTCGAGTAAGTCGCCGCGATCAAGCCCAGACTGATTGAGGTCGTCCCTGATTGCGTAAAGGCTCTGAACCTGGTCTGTTGTATCATCGCCAGTTTGTATAAAACTGCCCGTTCCGAAGGTAAGAATCAGTTCGTCAAGATCAGACGGGTTTACGGTCAGTCGAGGCGCTGAGGTAATAGGTTGAGGGGTTCCGGATTGATCAGTAGCTGTGAACAGCTTCGTAACTGACCAGGAACTGACTTGCTTCTCAACGAAGCTGAACCGCCAGATGTTACCTTTCAGGTCGCCGGCATACGCATACTGGGAAATGGCGCCGCCGTCGGGAAAGCTGGTCAGGACCGGTGCCGCGAGGCCGTTTGAATTGCCGCTCCCCCCTACACCGGTCTCAAACTGCTTGAGAAGCGCTCCATCCGAAAGGCGAACGACGAATAGGCTGGCAGAATCGTCAGTACCGTTGTAGCCATTGCCGAAGACAGCCGCCCATTCGCCGTTGGGAAGGCGTGCTATTTCAGCATTACTGACGCCATACCCTAAATCTGGATGACTGAATTCCCAAAGGACGCTATTTTCGGTTACAGCGGTTGGGTCCGTGATATCAATGGCGAAGACACTGCGTCCACCGGCACCCATGGTCCCTACCAGGATTGTTCTCCATTGACTTGAGCCATTAATATCAACGTAGGCATCGAGGGCCGTCGGCGTACCATCTACGAAGTAGCGGTGGTCGTAATCCGATTCGATAAGGGAGGAAATTTGTGCGTGGGTTTTGCCCGGTCCCGGGCGTAAGAGCTCACCCGGCATGAAGGCAAACAGCTCGTCACCGGTTTCACTGTCGAAAGCATGCAGCATGCCGTCGTTTGCGGCGACGTACAGTGCTTTGGTTCGGCTTTGATAGTCTGTAGAGGAACGGAACGCCCCATAACTTGTACCCTCATTGCCAGGTAAGCGACGGAATCCATAGTTGGGGTTGCCGACGAACAGCGGATTTGCGTTCACTATATCGCCGAGCAAGCGGCGGACCGTTGTGCCGGATTCGTTAGTGAAGCTGCGATCGCGGAAAGTCGGGTGAACGTTGGCGGCACCTCGAAGCCAATTGATTCTGTCGCTGCCAAGGTTGTCTAGCTGGCCAGGATTCTCTGGGTCTGCATTCAGCGCCGCGATCTGGGCCGCCGCAAGATCCTGAATATCCTTGAGCTGGACCGCGTTACTGCCATTGAAAGTAAAGATGTTGCGGTTGGCTGGCAGAGTCTGGCGCAACTGCTCTTCAGCATCCCAGATCTGGGATCCCGAATCGAAGTTGAAGCCAATTAGGGTGCCTGACCAATCCTCGCTGCGGAACCCTGCGAAGAAGCCAGCGGAGTCGGTTCTCAATACCGCAGAGCTCACCGCAGCAGCGGATGATGAGGTTTCTGCTCGCGCGATTACCGTGTCAAGAAACCCGGAGATTTCTCTCGAGAACTCATCAGGATTTTGGGCACTTGCGAATCCTCCACGTCCATTAACCGCAGCGTGGAGCAAATCATCAATGTTCTGTGAGCCAGCGTTTGAAGAGGGCTCTGGCCAGTTAATGGTGTTCCCGTTGCTGATTGCAGCGAAAGCATCTGATTCGCTGACGGAGCCCTCGACACCCAAGCCGATGGTGAAGGTGGTCATGTGCTGCCAAAAGGCTTCATCAATCCCGGCCGTCGGTACCTTATCGTCGAGATCGGGGCGGAGGTCGTTTTTCCAGTACTCCATGGCAACGTCTGCCAGAGTGTTAGAGTGGCCATCGCTGAATGGGGACACGGCTTTATAGTCGAAATCGTCCCCGGTGGGGTCTGGATTGGTATGGGAAGGCCCGGGTGTCCCGTCGGAGTTTCCGACAGAGGGGCTGCTTCCGTTCCAGATGCCGTCCGTCATCAAAATGGCGTAGCTCGGACGACATTCCACATGCGAATTGGTGTCGTTGGTACCTGGTGTATTCCCCCAGGGCCCGGGATTGTCTGTTCGCGAGTAGTATGTGCCCACATCTTTAAGAGCCGTCCGCAGCGGTGTTCCACCCGATACGTTCTTGGTTTGCAGCCAATCCAGGAATTGTTCCCGGCGGTTTGTGTTAAACGGCCGAACGCCACTGATGAGTGTGTTACCGGTAACTCCATCAATCGTGTTGTTGTTGGAGTTTATTGCACCGTATCCAACCCGGATATTTTCGGGGAGATCAAAGAATGCCTCACTGATACCGGCACGTGATGCAAAGTATCGGAGCCGGTAGTACGAAAACCAGTTTGCAAAGTTCTGTTGTTGTTCAGCGCTTTCGTTCGCCAGGAAAACCAGAGAGTAGCAACTGTTGTTCTTTGGGTTGGTGTCGCAGGAGGCGGACGAATTGAACTGGTAGTAAAATGCGCCATTCCGAAAATCGAAACGTGATGTCTGGTACCTGTTGGCCAAGTCGACCGAACCGGTTTGGGAGTACCCATTGACCCAGGCACTAGTGAAGTTCGAATCTGGCCGTCGACCAGTTCCGTCCGGTTTGAACGGTGGGCGGTAGGCTATGTTCGGATCGTAATAGACGGTATTAACAGCGCTACTATAGTACCAGTAATTCCGAACACTAATGGATCGGAAGTTACCGTTTCCATCGCGGTAGGTAAACGGGCCGTTGTTATCGATGTAAAGGCCCAAATCGGACCCGACGCTGTCAGGCATATACTCCCAACCCATCGACCCAGAATCATCGAAAACGAAAACCAGGTTCGGGTCCACGGATTCTTTGAGAAAAACCGGCGCGGAAGCAAGGTTCACATTTGCGACGGCGGCATTCATTGTCCCTGCAGACAGTGCGAAGGCCAGAGCGGCATGTCCAATCTTGCTGGCGCGCCGCGAAAAACGAGGGCTGGTAATTTTCATAACATCTCCTCCTGTTGGGAGAAATAAATCAAAAAATGCCTATTGGTTCGCTCCCGCGAAACGGTCATTCTGGAGGCAGCAGCGCGGTTGACTGAAGAACTGTAACCGCTTCTGCGCTACCACCTTCAGCCCGGCTCGTAATCTGGAAGCGCTCAAAACACGGTTCCGTTGGATCGATGGAGCAAACATCTGCCAAGCGTGCCTGGTGGTAAACTGGCTCAGAATTCACTTGAACGCCGACATTGCCATTGCCTGATGGGGCTGGGTTTGCACCATCCCAGTCCCAGGCCGTTGTCAGCCTTGCGGTTACAGTCGCTGCCTGACGAGTTGCCAAGGTGTTCAGAATATCGGCCTCACCCTGTCTCAAGGCAGTTTCTGCGGCCTGGAAGGAAATTGATCCATCGTGGGCATTGCTCGCCATGCGCTCCTGCATGATCGAACCTTGCATACCGCCGACAGCCAGCAATGAGATCAGAAGCAGCATAACCAGTGCCACTATGAGCGTGGCTCCACGCTCACGATGAGATGGGTGGTTAACTTTGGGTGCACTGGAAAGGTTCTGGAAACTAGCCATTACATTCTCCCCCGGATCGCGGTTGTTCCGACGGACACCAGTCTCACACGACGATCCCCGTTGTTAGCTTGCGCAACTTGGCTCCCAAGCATGTCGAAGTTCCGATTATTTGGTTCGTCCAGTACCTCATCCTGGCTCCGGGTCATTACCGAGAAACGCACGCTCACGACCGTGTTCCAGTTGGCGATCTGGTCGGCAGGAAGGTAGTCGTCGGCTGCATTAGTTCCGGCGGTGTCGACGCCGTAGAGGATCTGCAGTGTTTCGACGCCTGAAACCATTTCCTGTGGCGCCTCAAGCGGCGTGAGTAGCCGACGGAACAGCGCAGGCTCCCCGTTCGTGCCCTGACCTATGTAGTAAGCGGTTGAAGTGAATTCGTAAACTCGGGTTTGAGGTTCGTATGTTAGGTTAAAGTTATTTCCGTTATTGCCCGGGTTTACGTTTCCGCCTGCCATGGTGATTGAGCTGGAGTTTGCGTTGTTGGACTTTTGGAAAAGCTCTCCCGCAGAGCAGTCTCCGAGTGTTGCCAGTACCACCCTGTTGACGGGGACTCCTGAATTGTCGACCAAGTTGATACTGTTGCCATTCTGTGGATTTGCGGCATTGACTGGTACTCCGAGCGGGGTCATCGCGTTGACCACGAGGACATCCGAATTCGTCACCACAGAACCAGCAAGATTGGCAGGCAAGTTCGCTCCTGCCGTCCCTGATGCCCAGTTGCCCGCACCTGGTGTCGCCATCGCGTCCGCCAGAGTTACATTATCGCCCGGTCCAGTATTATTGTACTCCCATCCTTGAAGGGCCTGCGCAAGCGGAACTGTCAAGCCGCCGTTGAGGCGGTTGTCAACAACCTGGTCCAGGGGCCTCCCCATCTCAGCCAGACAGCCAAAACTACCCGCTGACCGAAGGTCCGGTGCCATGATAGCTGACACGAATCGTGTGCTTTCCTGGGCATGAGCTAAGCCCTGAGTCTGGCGATAGGTTTCATTCCCGCTCAGGTATATCTGGGTAACTCCGAGTGTCAGGATAAGGCCAAGGGCCGTTGCGATCAGAAGCTCAACCAGGGAGAGGCCAGATTGCGCCGACACGAATAGCTGCTGAGACTGGGTTGATGATGAAGTGATCAAATCTGGGTCCTCACTACAACAGGATTCATGTTCGCGTCGTTCTGGTCCCAATCAATGGTGACCGTGACAACGTTGCCGTTGACTGTAACCGCGCGAGTAGCTTCCGGCAGCAGGCAGGCCAGGCTGTTTTCCCAGGCAGCAATGTCATTGGCTGCTACCGTTGCGTTCGCGGGGACGAAGGAAGTGGCACATCCGCCATTGTTTGCCCCTTGTGCATCGCCCTGTGCCAGTGCGTAGTCATTCGGCGTGTCAGGATTAGCTCGAATACGGTCGAACAGATCTTCTGCCAACAGAACCGCCTGGCTTCTGCTCTGTGATTGGGTGTTCATCTGGAGAGAAACGACCTGTGTCGATGCCACGCCGAGAATGCCAATACCCAGAATGAGCACGGTAATCAGGATTTCAATCAAACCCAGTCCGCACTGGCTAGTGCCCATCCAGAAATTAGCAAGCCTCTGATTTCCAGATAAAATTCTGAGAATAGATAAAAAAATCCTCTTGGCTTTGGTATGTTTTAAGTGCGACCAAAAAACATCAAACAACCAAGAGGATCCAGCATGCGAGAGATCCGCAATGCTCAGGTCAGTATATTCGAACATTACTCGAATCACGAGTATGGCGTCCGACTCCGGAAGCTGTCGGAGGTCCTGGACAGGCAGCCCGAGATTCTTGAGCTGGTGGCGGCAGATTTAATCGATGCTTCCGTTTCAGCCGTTGGGCGATCCGGTCTCAGCGCAGAGACTGTTCTGCGTTGCATGGTATTAAGG
>NZ_FONF01000031.1:0-26267 GCF_900112835.1 Marinobacter sp. DSM 26671
TTGCTGCCTTAATACCATGCAACGCAGAACAGTCTCTGCGCTGAGACCGGATCGCCCAACGGCTGAAACGGAAGCATCGATTAAATCTGCCGCCACCAGCTCAAGAATCTCGGGCTGCCTGTCCAGGACCTCCGACAGCTTCCGGAGTCGGACGCCATACTCGTGATTCGAGTAATGTTCGAATATACTGACCTGAGCATTGCGGATCTCTCGCATGCT
This sequence comes from Marinobacter sp. DSM 26671, assembly GCF_900112835.1. Classification (NCBI taxonomy): domain Bacteria; kingdom Pseudomonadati; phylum Pseudomonadota; class Gammaproteobacteria; order Pseudomonadales; family Marinobacteraceae; genus Marinobacter; species Marinobacter sp. DSM 26671. Next base: position 220 of record NZ_FONF01000031.1, read on the forward strand.
GGATCCTCTTGGTTGTTTGATGTTTTTTGGTCGCACTTAAAACATACCAAAGCCAAGAGGATTTTTTTATCTATTCTCAGAATTTTATCTGGAAATCAGAGGCTTGCTAATTTCTGGATGGGCACTAATTAGAAATGAATCGACAGGCGATGCTTTCACCACGAGAACATCATTTCTACGTAGCGATTGCCAAGTTCCTTTTCCTCCATCCGGAGCATGGCATTGTGTCGGTGGGGGACCCGATTAAGATCAAGGACGCAGAGCGGTACGGGCTCAGCCCACTCATACTCTATGGCATTACCGTTGCCGGGTTGCCCATTCGGTGGATGACCTTCACTTCAGTCGATCAACCCAGGGCTTTCCGGGATGTTCTCCTGGAGGCGTGGCGTAACGCCGAGGGCTTGCGTGGCCAACCGGACATCCTGAGAATCAATCGCCACCTCGCGGCGGCCAGCCCTGCACTGGTACGGGATATGGCAAAGATCGGAATTCAGGTCGAGGTCGCCGATGCCAAGGAGAAATCCCTTCCAGCGTCCCTGCGCTCAGCTCAGGACTCCAGTCGGTGGCTGCTGAGGAAGCACGACGGAGATGCCCGGCCTCTTACCGGATCCACACAGGCCCTTTGCCGGTGCGCTCAAGTTGACCATGATTTTCGTGTCAGGGAGGATCACAGGGGCGTGAACAGCCGTGCGGTTGAAGCCAGAATCCGGCAGTGGCTGACCTTACCGGTGCAAGTGCCGGTGCCAACAGCGACCGGTGGGCTCGACTGGAAACCCGGTCCATGGCTGTCATCCTGGGAGACCTCTCTTCCGCCCGACCAGCCCCGATATTTCAACCTCGATGGGTTTGATGGCAGTACCTGGCTGCTGACAGGTGAGAAGACACCGGAGGATATCGTCGAGGATGATGATTTCTGGGACGACATTGACTATGACAACGCGTCCGAGATTGCCAAGAACCTTGTGGCGTGCTGGCCCAATCCACCCGCAAAGGTTGCCGAATGTGCAGGGATCACCCTGCGGGAACTGCAGTGGTTTACCTCGGGAAAGGCTTCTCTTGACCGGCATGCGCGTTTTGCCCTTGAAGACTTGCTCGGCATCGAGTTCGACGAGCGGATGGGCAGATATGTAGAGGCCGGACCTTATGTCCTGGTGGCTCACAAACCACTGGCCATCAAAGAAGTCTATGAAGGCATATCCGGCGGCGGAGATGCACGGCCCTGTGAGATTGTCCCGCGTCAAGGAGCCGCAGACCCCAGCTGGCGATACATATTGATCAACACCTATGGAGAGCCCCCGAGCCTCGTGATGGCGCCCCGTGGAGCCAACATCACGGAGCGCCTTCCGGAGTTGCTTATGAATTATGACGGCATTAGGCCTGTCGCTCCGGAGTTCTACCGGGATGTCGTTTCTACCTGTGCCCGCGCCTGCCGAGAACCTGCCGCCAACGTTCGCGAGATGAAAAGCTTTTTGAAACGCTACGAAGAGCATTGGGTAGATTGCTCCTGGCAGCCGGAGTGAATCTGTCTGGTCCAGCCAAAGCGCGGAGACTGAGGTTAATGGAAGCGGCAGCGAGCAACGGTTTGCCCAAGATTTATTCGCGGCTTCGGTTCGGTCGGGATGCGCTTTTGGGGAACTTGCGCTTCATGAAAGCTTCCAGTCGGTCGGCGTTGCAGTAGGCAACAATGCAGAAAATAAGTACAACCGCGACAAAGCTCAGGAATCCAATCAGGGTGGCGGATAGATTCAGCATGTTCAGTTCTCCATTGGTTGGGTGCCCTATCAGGACATGTCGTTGGGTTCAGGCCGCAGCGTCGGCCTGTCTTTGTTCTTTGGCGACAGAGGCAATCAAGTGCCGCGAGCAACTCAGCATCTCCTGGATCTCGCTGTAGCTGTGACCACTGCGTAGTAGGCTGGCGATGTGCTGTCTGCGCTTCAGGTCTGGTTGCCGCCCCTGGTACTTGCCCTCCGTTTTTGCTTTATGAATGCCCTGGAACTGCCGGCGCCGACGGTCTTCGTAATCTTTGCGGGCCACGGCAGCCAGCATGTCGAGCATCATGGCGTTGACCGCTCGTAGAATGGAGTCTGTGAAACCGGTGTCGTCCTTCTTTTCCAGGGCGAGCCAACTGGTCGGTAATTCCGGGGAGACGATGGCTAACCGCTTGGCGGCCAGCTTTTGCTTGAGGGAGTCCCAGTCACTCTGTTTGAGGCGAGCCAGCCGATCAATTTGTTCGACCAGAACGATGTCGCCCTCACCAGAATCTGCGATCAGTTTCATCAGCTCGGGGCGGTGCAGGGTAGCGCCGGACACGTTCTCCACGTAGAAAGCGGCAATACGCTGACCGTGGTTGGCTGCGAACTGTACCAGTGAATCCCGGGCTCGCTCCGCATTCTGTTCCTGCGTGGATGCCCGAAGGTAGGCTCGAATAAACATCGTCGGTTCCTCAGTCTGTTATAAGTGGTTCTCTCTGGCCGGTCTGGTTTAGGTGGTTCTGGTAGCCTTTACCGGGTTCGAACACCTGGTTCTCCTGATCTGTACCCATAAGGAACCACCTCATGAGTCGAGAAACTCCCCGAATGGATCGTCCGCTCGATAAATCTGGTTGATTCTGTCGTCATCGAAGAAACCCTCTGTACCTCCATCGCTCCCATTGCCGGAAGTTGCCTTGTTGCTCGCGCCGGTTGCCTCCTCATCACTGCCTCGACTGAACGACGCCATCTTTTGTTCGAATTCAGGAAACGTCATTTCCCCATCGGGTCCTTTGGCGAAAACCGTCTTGTAAGCATCGACTGCGGCCAATGCGAAGCGAGCGAACAGTGCGACCATCCAGAGCGCGAACACTAGATACCATGCGTAAAGCGCAGCATCAGCACCCCTAAAGGCGATCTCCGCAATGCCGGTGGCGACAAGCCCCACCGCTACGATTTTTGCCTTTTTCACCATGGCCTCAGTCCCCGATAGTTCTTTACTTTGAAGCTATCAGACCCTGGGAAAATGCAAGTTTTGCCCGGCGTCAGGCCGCTACGGCTTGCCCGGCCAGCCATGGCAGTTTCACCTTGCTGTAGGCATCGTTCGTCATCGCCCTCAGATCTTCCACGTCTAGGTGTGGAACCACCAACGCCGAGCCTCGATATCGAACGCGAGGGTAGTTGGATGGCTGGAATACGCCATGAGGGAGGTCGTCCTCATCGCCCAGCCATTGTCTGAGCCGGAGATCGATACACCAGCCCTGTTCGAGCTCGATCCAGCAATGGGGAGCCGTGGTTATTCGGCTCAGTAGGTCCTCCGCATATCCGATACGGCATTGATGGAAGATGCCTCGCTCGCTCAGGGCATTGCTGATCACAAAAGTCATGTAGACGCTATCGACTCTCAGGTCCTCCAGCGGCAGCAGTGCCAACTCAAGTTCATCGTGCCAGTCACTCATGGCCGGGCTCCCTGAACATCAGCTGTTGACCCTGTTCATACAACACCGGATAGGGGAGCGGCTCGCCGTCCTGGATCACGGTGTTCGGTGGAAAGTACATCACTATCCAGGGAGGCATGCCGGCGCTGACAGCGCCATAGAATTCATCTACTGGAAACATGGGTTCATGGCCGGACTGCCGAAAAACCAGTCGGGAGTATTTCTCGGGGTGGTTGGAAGCGATGTTGTAACTGGCTGCTTCACCGCCGATAACATAGCTTGGTGTCTTCCAGTGATTCGGTTGTTGGATGTTGTAGGCGATGATGCAGTTGCTATCGGCACAGCCATATTGCTCTGCTGTTACCGACCATAGCATGAGCGGGTGCCCGTCAATCTCCGGCGTCTTCACGTCTGTGAGCTTCGTTACCTTTATTGCCATCGATTCGGCGGCCTGGGTGATGGCCTCATCTACGACTGCAACATAGTGGCCATAGGCGTCATCCTCGTTCGCCGCCAGTGATCCCGGCATCCAGCCCATCAGGCTGGGTCGCGCCGAAGGGTTGTCCGGCGTCATCATGATGTCAGTGGCGTTGAATAGCAGCGTCTGGGTGCCAGTAAGATGACGAAGCGGCGCATCTAATGAGGTAGCCAGACTGGCCAGGTTGAGGGCGCTTACCAACAAACTCTTTCGATACGAGCGCGTCCCGCCTGGTGAATCCCGCAGGTCCTGATCGTAGACGCCGCCGGCACGGGCCAGATTCAGTGCGCGGGATGATTCGTCGTCATAGTGTCGAGGCGTAGCAGCGCAACCTGCGAGCGCGGCTGTAGTTACAGCAAAACAAATGGTCTTCAACTTCGTCATTTTGAACTCCTGCGTTTTCTAAAATACTCGCACGAAGTTTCAAATATGCAAGAGGAAAAATAAAAAATAACCAATAAAATCAATAGTTTGCACTTTTAGTACAAACTTCGATGTATCAGCAGAGGTGCGCTGGGAGCGCCGCTCTTGCTAGACTTGCTGGCAGGTTTTCTTCGGTTGAGACGAGGTGACGGGAAACCGGAAAAGATCAGGAATTCCCAGTTTCCCACTTATCCCAGTTTATAATCATGGGTAGTAACCATGCTGGCTACTCAGAGATAAAATTTCTATCCATGGGTAGTAAATTGGGTAGTATCTATCATTTCTCGCAAGAGAAAATATTTTAATTAACGGTTTTTGAAGGATTTTATATTTTTATTCTTCGAGCAGGTGCAGAATCTGGAATAAGCCGGATCTCTACGCCGGTGGTCAATTCAGTGTGAGGTCGCTCAGTTCCGCCGACAGTTCGAACGTCATCTTGCGCTTGTTCAGGGGGCAGTCGAATTCCAGGTAAAAGGCGAGGAGCTGCAAGGGTACGCCGGCCGGTCGCCCGTAAAGGCGATCACCGATGATCGGATGGCCGAGGCCCGCCAGATGCCGGCGAATCTGGTGTTTTCGTCCAGTTTCGATACTGATTTCCAGCAGCGAAGTTTCCCCGGTTTCGTCCAGCTCGAGTGTTGATACACGGCTGACGGCCGCCTTGCCCTCGACGGGCGCATCAACGAGCTGCTCCCGAGCGTCGATGAGGCCGGCCACTCGCGCCTTGTAATGTTTGGTCATGGTCCGCCCCGAAAAACACTGGGAAAGGGCGCCGGCCGCTTTCGAGTCATGGGCGATCAGCATCAGCCCGGCAGCGTCGGCGTCAAGCCTGTGGATCAGATGGCATGGTTGCTCAAGCTGGATTTCGGCCAGGCGAAGCAAACTGCAGTGGTCGCCCCACTGCGAGCCCTGGGCAAGTAGCCCATGAGGTTTGAACCAGACGGTGTAGCGCCCCGCATTCTCAAGGAGAATCGGCTTTTCCGGTTTCCTCTCAAGCACCTTCTCGTCGTAGTAAAGCTGTAGTCGGATACCCGGTTTCAGCTCCTTTGTGGCACGGCGTAGCCGAAGGCGTTTGCCCTTATGAGTCCACCAGCAGGCGCCTTTGGTCATGGCGTCCTTGATTTTCTGACGCGAAAGCCCGGGGGCCGCCTCGCTCAGGGCGTCGATGGCTTTGCCGGGCTGCTTCACGGTGATGTCGATGGTGGTTCGCATGGGTTCTTGCAGTCGCTGAACAGTGGATAGGCAAATGGTATCAGCTGACGCCCTTGTGGGGTGCGGTGTTTTGCCAAAGTCCGTATAATTCCGTGCTTTACTGGCCGAAATACGCGGCCGCCGTGTCCAGGTTTGGAGTTCTCGGGTTATGAGTCAGGCAGTTGAGCAGGGTACTCTGTACGTTATCTCCGCGCCATCCGGTGCCGGCAAGACCAGCCTTGTGGCGGAAATGCTCCGCAATGACGAGAAGCTCGGTGTTTCCGTCTCGCACACGACCCGCTCGATGCGGGAGGGCGAACAGAACGGGGTGAACTATCACTTTGTCAGCCGGACCGTGTTCGAGGCGATGATTGGCGAGGGCGACTTTCTGGAGCACGCCGATGTCTTCGGCAATTACTACGGCACTTCCCAGGCATGGGTTCGGGAAACTCTGGCAACAGGCCAGGATGTGATCCTGGAGATCGACTGGCAGGGTGCCGCTCAGGTGCGACGGCTTATTCCCGAGTGTGTCAGTATTTTCATCGTGCCACCCTCTCCGGAAGTGCTGCGCGACCGACTGGTCGGGCGTGGCACCGATGCGCCGGAGATAGTGGAGCGGCGCCTGGCCGAGGCTGAGGAAGAGTGCCGTCACGCAGTGGAGTTCGACTTTCTGGTGGTCAATGACGACTTCGAAGCGGCCCTCGGAGATCTGCTCGCGATTGTCCGGGCCCAGCGCCTTCGCATGGAAGTGCAGCAGCCAAGGCATCGAGCGTTGCTGGCGGGATTGTCCGGCCCGGCGTGATACGGGGTTTTCCTGTATACAAATTGAACCGGCCACAGTAAACTGTGCGGTCTGCTGAAACAGTCATTTTATGAGTCGGGGAAGTTATGGCACGAGTTACCGTTGAAGATTGTCTGGAAAACGTTGATAACCGCTTCCAGCTGGTAATGCTGGCAACCAAGCGTGCCCGTCAGCTCGCTACCAAGGGTGCCGAGCCGATGGTGGCTGAAGAAAATGATAAGCCCACGGTTATCGCTCTGCGCGAGATTGCCGAAGGCAAGATTACTCGTGATCTCCTCAAGGAAGAAGACGACGAGTGACCCAGCTGCGGAGCCAGGTATATAAGTATCTGTCCGCAAGCGAGAAGCATTGAAATCTGTCCCCGCGGTTTTATAGTGTAGCTATAGAACGTTGCTGGAAGGACTCTGGAAGGACCCGGATGCGTGCATTCGGGTTTTTTTGTCCCTGAATTTCATGAAGTCGTGGAGGCGCGGTGTCGGCAGAGGCTACGGTTGAAGGACTGGCTCGAGAGCTAAGTTCCTATCTGGATACCACTCGCATCAATCAGGTGCGACGCGCCTATTATTATGCCGAGCAGGCCCATGAGGGCCAGATGCGTAAGAGCGGCGACCGGTACATTACTCACCCCCTGGCTGTCGCCCATATTCTCGCCGATCTCCGTCTGGATCATCAGAGCCTGATGGCGGCGATGCTTCACGATGTGATCGAAGACACCGGCATTCCCAAGGATGCCCTGGCGGAGCAGTTCGGCGACGATGTTGCGGAACTGGTGGATGGCGTCAGCAAGCTTACCCAGATCGAATTCCGGTCCCGGGCGGAAGCCCAGGCTGAAAACTTCCAGAAGATGACTCTGGCCATGGCCAGAGATATTCGGGTCATTCTGGTGAAGCTGGCGGACCGCCTTCACAATATGCGCACCCTGGGCCCCATGCCCTATGAGAAGCGCCAGCGCATTGCCACCGAGACCCTCGATATCTACGCCCCCATCGCGAACCGCCTGGGTATGCACTCGATCTGCACCGAGCTCGAGGATCTGGGGTTTACCTCGCTGTATCCGATGCGTTCGAGATACATTTCAAAAGCGGTGGACAAGCTCAGGGGCAGCCACCGCGAAATCATCGAGGATATTCGTGGCAAATTGCAGGAGAAGCTTGAAGAGCGCGGCCTGCCGGGGCGGATTCTGGGCCGGGAAAAGCACTTGAACAGCATCTACAACAAGATGAAGTTCAAGCAGAAATCCTTCCATGAAATCATGGACGTTTACGCGTTCCGGATCATCACCGATACCGAAGACGACTGCTACCGGATCCTTGGTGCCGTACACAGCCTCTACAAACCCCTTCCGGGCCGCTTCAAGGATTACATAGCCATGCCCAAGGCCAATGGCTACCAGTCCATCCACACCACTCTGTTCGGGATGCACGTGAACATCGAGATCCAGATCCGTACCGAGGAGATGGAGCATATCGCCAATAACGGGATTGCGGCGCACTGGATGTACAAGAATGAATCCAGCAGCGTGACCAGCGCCAACCAGGCCCGGGTCGACCGCTGGGTGAAGGGACTGATGGAAATGCGGGAACGGGCCGATGACTCCATGGAGTTTATCGAGCATGTGAAGGTGGACCTGTTCCCGGACGAGATATACGTTTTCACCCCGAAAGGCCGCATCATGGAGTTGCCAAGCGGGGCGACGCCGGTGGACTTTGCCTATGCCATCCACACGGACATCGGCAACGCCACCGTAGCCTGTCGAATCAACCGCAACCTGGGTTCCCTCAGCCAGCCTCTGCAGAGTGGCCAGACCGTGGAAATCATCACCGCGCCCGGCGCCCGCCCCAACCCGGCCTGGCTCAGTTTCGTGGTGACCGGCAAGGCCCGGAGCAGCATCCGCCACGTGCTCAAGAGCCAGAAGCGCGCGGAATCGCTGGAGCTCGGTCGCACCCTGCTGAAGAAATCCCTGAAGGGGTTTGGTGCGAAACTGTCCGAAATCAGCGACGCCCAGAAGCAAGCCGTAGTGAACCACAATCAGGTGAACAGTTTTGATGATCTGATCAGTGACATCGGGCTCGGCAACCGGATGGCCTATCTGGTGGCTCGTCAGCTCGCGAGCGGCTCAGAGGTTGCCGAAGCCATTGAGGCTCCCAGGGATATCGAGGGTGGCAATCATAGCCCGGTGACCATTCGTGGCACGGAAGGCCTTCTGGTCCGGTTCGCCAGCTGTTGCAAACCGATTCCGGGAGACCCGGTGGTTGGGGTGATGGATTCCGGCAAAGGTATGGTGATTCATTCCGATACCTGCTCCCGGTTGCCCGAGGACGATGAGGGGCGGGCTCGCCTCACGCATCTTAAATGGGCCAAGGACATTACCGACGAATTTTCCGTGGAGCTCCGGGTAGAGCTGGAGCGCCAGCGCGGTGTGATTGCCGAGATGGCCAATGCGGTTGCCATGGCGGACGGCAACATCGAGCGCATTAACGTGGAAGAGCAGAACGCCCGCTTTGGCGTTGTCAGTCTAGTGGTACACGTTAATGGTCGCCGGCACCTGGCCCGGGTGATGCGCCGGATCCGCAACATTCGTGCGATTACCCACATCAGCCGTGTGCGGCACTGACCCCGACCAAAGCCCGGTTGACAGGCGCGCCACGCAAGGGCGAGGATTGGCGTTTTGGAAGAGAGGAAACCAAGGGTCATGACCAACAAATCCGTAATTCAGACCGAGAATGCGCCCCAGGCGATCGGCACATACTCCCAGGCGGTAAAGGCCGGGGATACCGTGTACCTGTCTGGCCAGATTCCGCTGGTGCCGGAAACCATGGAAGTGGTCGCCGGCGATTTCTCTGCCAAGACCCGGCAGGTATTCGATAACCTCAAGGCCGTTTGCGAGGCCGCCGGTGGCGAGCTGAAAGACATTGTGAAACTGAACATCTACATGACGGACCTCGCCAATTTCGCCACGGTCAACGAGATCATGGCCACCTATTTCCAGGAACCGTATCCGGCCCGAGCGGCGGTAGGTGTCGCGGCGCTACCCAAGGGAGTGCCCATTGAAATGGAAGCGGTGATGGTGCTCAGCTAAGACCTGAGAACACCTGAATTGAGAAAAGGCGGCCTTGGCCGCCTTTTTTAATGCCGAAGGCTCATCCCTGGTCAATCATGGCGCGGTAGCCGGCACGGAAATCCGGGTAGCGGAACTGGAAGCCGGTGCCCAGCAGTCGCTTGTTGCTGCAGCGTTTGCTCCCGGCCCGGCCACCTTTCCGGGCATCAGGCTGCGGATCGGCGCAGGGCGTTTGCTGCCGCACCCAATCTACTACCTCATCAAGTCTTACCGGCTCGCAATCGCTGGCAAGGTAGCAGGTCTCCAGTGACGCTCCCGAAAGTGCCAGCTTCACAAGGTGGGCAGCGGCCTCCGCTGCATCCTCCTCATGAATCCGGTTACTGAACGGTGCTGGCTTCGCCGGATTCATGCGCCCCTCCTGGACCTCCTCGAGAAAACGCCGCCGTGAAGGCCCGTAAATGCCGCTGTATCGAATGATTGTCGCCGGATGGCCGCTTTCCAATGCGGTCTGTTCACCGGCCAGGACCTGCTCGCCGCTGAACCGGGCCGGTTCTGTGGGGCTGGATTCATCTACCCAGCTGTCGTCATCCTGTGAATAGACACTGCTGCTGCTCACAAAGAAAAGGTGCTTCAGAGACTGACTGCCGACGGCCGCCAACAAATTTTCCAGGCCAGTCACATAGGCATCGCGATAGCCCTGCTGGTCGTAGCTGGAGGGCGTCAGGCAATAGAGGATGATATCGAGATCAGCAGGAAGTTTGCGGGCCAGGGTCTCAGGCCTGGTCAGATCGGCGCCAATGCCGTGAACGCCCTCGGGAACAAGCCCGGGATTTCGCCGCAGGCCAAACACGGTGGCCGAGGTTGTCAGCCGGCTGGCAATGGCGCCACCGAGTTTGCCGCAACCGGCAACGAGAATTCGGGGCGTCTTACGACTTTCAGTGATTGCCATAGACAATTTCAATCCTTATGCTTTACCTCATAAATTCGTGAAACTTCGACCCGCATCTATCTGACCGGAGCTCACCATGACTCTCACCGAGTTACGATACGTCGTTACGCTGGCCCGCGAAAGGCATTTTGGCCGGGCTGCAGAGCGTTGCCATGTCAGCCAGCCAACGCTCAGTGTTGCTGTGAAAAAGCTGGAAGACGAGCTCGGTATCCCTCTATTCGAGCGAAGCAAAAGCAGCATCCGCGTGACCGAAACCGGTCTGCGCATTATCGAGCAGGCCCAGCGGGTGCTCGATCAGGTCGGCCTGATCAAAGACATGGCTCAGGATGGCAAGAACCAGCTCAATTCGCCTCTGAAGGTCGGTGCGATCTACACCATCGGTCCCTATCTGTTCCCACACCTGCTCCCCGAATTGAGGCGTGCGGCCCCGGAAATGCCGCTTTATATCGAAGAGAACTATACCGCCAACCTGAGGCAGAAACTCCGGCAGTCTGAGCTGGATGCCATTATTATTGCCCTGCCGTTCGAGGAGCCGGAAGTAGTTACCCTGCCGCTCTACGACGAACCGTTCGTAGTGTTGCTGCCCGCGGGACATCCGCTGGCCAGCAAGGAGCAGTTGACTGCCGACGAGCTGGCCAAGGAGCAATTGCTATTACTCGGGCCCGGACACTGTTTCCGGGATCAGGTTCTGGAATCCTGCCCACCCCTGGTAGAAGCCGTAACCCACCGGGCAAACAACGGCTCACCGGCGCTGGTGACCGAAGGCAGTTCTCTGGAAACCATTCGCCATATGGTCGCTTCCGGCCTGGGTATTACGGTGTTACCGCTCTCGGCCGCCACCGCCATGCAGTACCACGAGGACATTCTGGCCGTTCGACCGTTTGCGCCCCCGGTGCCGTTCCGCACGGTGGCTCTGGCCTGGCGGGTCACGTTCCCGCGGCCCAAGGCTATTGATGTGCTTTCCCTGGCTGCCAGCCAGTGCCGGGTAATCGAAAAGGCGAAAACAGACACACCGGTTGTGGCCGAAAGCGCCTGAGCCTGACTATGACGTCACTGGATGACATACCGGTCACCCAGCTCAAGGGCGTAGGAAACGCCCTGGCAGAAAAGCTCGCCAAGCTGGGTATTATCTCCCTGCAGGACCTGCTGTTTCACCTGCCTCACCGATACGAAGACAGAACCCGGGTAATACCCATGGGAAGTCTTCGCATCGGTGACGTGGCCGTGGTGGAAGGGGAGGTTATGAAAGCGGACCTGATCATGGGTCGCAGACGCAGTTTGCAAGTAACCCTCCGGGATAACAGCGGGTTTCTGGTGATGCGCTTTTTTCATTTCAACGCGGCCCAGAAAAACCAGTTTAGCGAGGGCGCCAGGGTTCGCTGCTTTGGCGAAGTCCGGCCCGGGCGCGCAGGTTATGAGTTCTACCACCCGGAGTACCAGACCAATCCGCCGCCCATGCCGGCGGAAGGTGATGCGACCCTGACCCCGGTTTACCCGCTGACAGAGGGCATCCAGCAGCCACGCGTTCGCTCGCTCTGCCAGCAGGCTCTGGGCTATCTTGACCGGTTCCCGATCCGTGACTGGTTGCCCGGAAACCTGCTGGCCGAGTATCAGCTGCCTGGAATCACCGAAGCTGTCCAGCTGGTGCATTCCCCGCCAGCCAGCGCGCCGGTCAACCTGCTTATGGAAGGGCGCCATCCGGCGCAACAGCGCCTGGTGATGGAAGAACTGCTGGCCCATCAGCTGAGCTTGCTCCAGGTGCGTGAACAGATTCAGGCCCGTGAAGCGCTCCCGCTCCTGCCCACGGGGGATTTGCCCGAGCGTTTCCTCGGTTCCCTGCCCTTTGCACTCACCGGTGCCCAGCGCCATGTGCTGGCCGACATCCGTCAGGACCTGAGCCAGCCACTGCCGATGCTCCGGCTTGTTCAGGGCGATGTTGGCTCGGGCAAGACCGTTGTCGCGGCATTGGCGGCGTTGCAGGCTATTGGCGCCGGTGCACAAGTAGCCCTGATGGCGCCCACCGAAATCCTTGCCGAACAGCATTTTCAGAATTTCCGGGCATGGCTGGAGCCTCTGGGCATCCGTCTCGCGTGGCTATCCGGGAAGGTAAAAGGAAAGACCCGGACGGAAACGCTGGAAGCGGTCCAGTCAGGGGATGCCGCCGTGGTGATCGGCACCCATGCCCTGTTTCAGGACGACGTCAGGTTCCATCGTCTTGCCCTGGTCATCGTCGATGAACAGCATCGTTTCGGCGTACACCAGAGGCTGGCCTTGCGGGAAAAGGGTGTCGGTGGCTCACTGGCACCTCACCAGTTGATCATGACCGCAACACCCATTCCCCGTACGCTTGCCATGAGCGCCTATGCCGATCTCGATACCTCGGTGATTGATGAACTGCCTCCAGGACGGAAGCCGATCGAAACCATCGTGATTCCCGACAGCCGCAGGGAAGATGTGATTGAACGGGTTCGGGGCGCCTGCAGGGAAGGTCGACAGGCCTATTGGGTGTGCACTCTGATCGAGGAGTCCGAGGCTCTGCAGTGTCAAGCCGCGGAGGTGACTGCCCAGGAGCTTGCCGAGCGATTGCCGGACCTGAAAGTGGGGCTGGTGCATGGCCGGCTAAAGGCTCAGGAAAAGGCGGCGGTGATGGAGCAGTTCAAAGTTGGCGAGCTGGACCTGCTGGTCGCGACCACGGTGATTGAGGTTGGGGTGGACGTCCCCAACGCGTCGCTGATCATCATTGAAAACCCGGAACGCCTGGGGCTGGCCCAGTTGCATCAACTCCGTGGTCGTGTTGGCCGGGGCGAGCAGGCAAGTTTCTGTGTCCTGATGTACCACCCGCCTTTGTCCGCCAATGGCAAGGCCCGGCTGCAGGCGCTCAGGGACAGCCAGGATGGCTTCTTTATTGCCGAGAAAGACCTGGAGATTCGGGGGCCGGGCGAAGTATTGGGTACCCGGCAGACCGGTATGATGCAGTTTCGTCTGGCGGACTTCGAACGCGACAAGGGCTGGATTGAGCCAGTTCGGAAAATGGCGCCGGGATTGATGGTTCATCCGGAGACTGTCCGCGCTCTGGTGCGACGATGGCTCGGTGAGAGAACGCGTTACGGCGATGTGTAAAGGCGTCCGTTTATTCACTGAAAGCGTATGAAAACGCTCTGGAAATAGAGTTCAGTCAACGTCAGAGTCATTTCTTTGCCCTATACTGGGTTTAGTATGATTTTCGGGTTCGGGTTATCCGGCGGGAAACAGCAATATTCGGGAGAAATTTATGGAATTACCTGTCGCAGTTCAGCAGGCTCTGGGTGAGACCGCAGCGGGTGTATCCTTGAGGGATGTCAGCACCGCCAGCCGAAAAGAACTGTTACGCATGGTCTTGCTGACTGATGAGCAAGGTAACCTTCAGGTGATTTGTCGCAAGGACGATCTGATTGATTTAGAACAGATGAACAAGGAACTCGGGCGTGATCTGCGTCTGATGAAGCGCCGCGAGCAAGTGCGGGTGAGAGAGCGGGCTGGCCTTAAAGCGCTTCCAGCACTGCCTTCATTGACCGGCTGGCCGACGCTTGTTGATGAGCGTGTGGATCAACTTTCTGCGGTTGCGTTGGAGCTTGGCGAACAGAATCTCGCGATGGTCATGCCTGCAGAGGACTTTCAGGCTCTGACAGCCAACGCCGATCGACACTCTCTTGCAGTCGCCCTGGAATCCATTTCGGTTAATTATGATGACCACGACAGAGATCGGGATCAATTCCATTCGGCCATCAAAAAATTCACCGGTTTAAGAATACAGCAGAGACTTGAAGATACGCTTGAGTTACCACCACTGCCTGAAACCGCGCAGAGAATCATCCATTTACGAGTAAATCCCAATGCTGTGATGGGGGACCTCGTTGATATCGTCGAGAGCGATCCAAGCTTGGCAGCGCAGGTGGTCAGTTGGGCGTCGTCTTCGTTCTATGCCGCCGCCGGCCGGGTAAAATCAGTCCATGATGCGGTGTCCCGAGTTCTCGGATTCGACCTTGTCATGAACCTGGCCATGGGCCTTTCGTTGGGGCGGGCATTAAAGCAGCCTCAGGATCATCCCGAAGGTTATGTGGATTACTGGCAGCAGGCTATCTGGCAAGCCCAGTCCGCCGGTATTTTGGCCAGCATGATGCCCCGCGGAGAGCGTCCTGTCTTTGGTCTTGCCTATCTGGGAGGCCTTCTCCACAACTTTGGCCACCTGGTTCTGGCGCAAGTGTTTCCGCCACATTTCAAGCTGGTATGCCGTTCGCTGGAAGTGAATCCTGATATTGATTCCTCCGTTACTGAACACTATTTACTTGGCATTACCCGAGAGCAGATTGCAGCCCAGCTCATGGAAAACTGGGGCATGCCCGACGAGGTCACACTGGCAATCCGTTATCAAAAGAATCGCTTCTACAGTGGATCGAACAGCGTTTACGCCCGTTTGCTCTGGCTCGGCCGGCAGTTGCTAACGGCACGAGGTGTAGCTCTCGGCGCCGGTGAAGAGGTTGATCAGGCAGTCTTCGATGAGTTGGGTCTTGATCGAGGGCAGGTTGAGGAACAGTTCGATGAACTGGTTCACAATAAAGATAGCGTTATGGCAATGGCCGGTATGATGAGCCAGTAAGGTCTACATCCCCATATTTTGATTCAAAAAAAGCCGGCTCAGAGGCCGGCAAGCTCACCCGCTTTATTGCAGAGTCGTCCAAACTTATCAGGAGAAAACAACGTTAGGTGGCACCTGCCGCAGATGGTCGGTGCCCCCTTGCTTATAATTTAGACCCTGATGGAAAAAAGAAAAGTCAACAGTTGTAACCTGGAAGGAATGATCGTCGTGTCAGTTTTTCACCGCGTCAGAACCTTTTGATTTGATGAGCTAAATTATTCTTTTTGTCGACCGAATAGTTACAAAATGTTACAAAAATAAGGTCTGACCAGTTCCTGGATGCTTGTATAGCTGACTCTAACCTGAAAAGGAGTGGTGTCGGATAGCGGTTGCGGCCCGGCGAATCGCATCGGCATGCTTCTGTTCCACTTCGAAACGTTCCTTGTCCATCTTGTCCACGAACTTTGTCTCCGTTGCTTGCCGTGCCCGGTGCGTGGGCATGTGCTGCAACTGGTCATGCACTTCCTGGAATACACTGAAAGGTGATTGCTCCAGCAACTCCGGAGCAATGTGATCGAGCAGGCCCTTGAGTCTCAGGCAGGCTTCCGAGTATTCGATCTGATCCTCTTCAACCGCCATCGCAATAACATGAACACTGCGGATCATGTCTTGTCTGCGGTTGGTCTGGAACGCCTCGGCTTTGGCCTGCCGTTTGCGATTTTCCGAAAGCAACCCCATCTGACGCCGGATGAAGACCGCCAGCAGAACGATGGCGATGAGACCAGCAATAATCAGACTCCACTGCAGCCACTGGGGCATTTTCAGCTCCTCTTATGAATCAGGCCCGTTTGCGTTGGCGCTCCGGGCGCCAGACTTTGACAGCAACGGGCTGTCCATTCAATACGGAAGTGCCAGAGAGCGGATCAATTCGACCGTCGCTGAGCAAGTCGTTGATGCTGGCACCGGCATGGGCAGCCGCCACTGACTGGCCAGTGCCGTCGCGGTCATGGCCCCAGCCATGGGGAATGGATACCACGCCGGGCATGACATCCTCGGTAATTTCAACCGGCAAGACTATCTGCCTGGATTCCGAAGATATTTCTGCAGAGTCAGCGGCCTGCAAACCCAGGCGGCTGGCGTCTTTGGGATGAATCATCAGGGTGCACCGGTCCTTGCCCTTAACCAGCCGCTGACTGTTGTGCATCCACGAGTTGTTGCTCCGAACGTGGCGCCGGCCAATCAGTTGCAGAGACTCGCCGGCCGGTGCAGCCAGGGCCTCATGCAGCCTGCCAAGGTCGTCCAGGTAGCGCCTTGGCGCAAGGTTGATCTTGCCATCGCGGGTAAACAGGCGTTCAGGCAGGGACGGCTGGAGAGGGCCCAGATCGACGCCGTTCGGGTTGTCCTTCAGGGCACTCAGGGAAAGCCCTTTCGGTAGCTCCTGCCAGTGGCGGTTCAGGGGGCTGAGCTTGGCCAGTCCACGAAGCGGATGTCGTTTCGGCAGGATATCCATCACCAGATCGACCGCAGGCTGCAGCAAGCCCCGCGCACGCCCGGCATCAGCGCCATAGGGGCCGGATCGCAAGAGCAGATCAAGAATCGGGTCTGGCCCAATCTGCTTGAAGGCGCGCCAGCCGAGTTCCGCCCGCAGGGCCAGTTGCCCACCTTTCCGGAGCTTTTCCAACCGGTGGGCCAGCTCCAGTAGAATCTGCCAGTCATGGCGGGCTCCCGGGCCGGCATCGAACAGTGCTTCGCTGTATTTGGCGAAATTGCGCACCGCAAACATGCTGAAAATCAGATCGTAGTGGCTGCGTTCCAGCGCCGCGGTCGGGGGCAGGATGATATCCGCATGCCGGGTTGTTTCGTTGAGGTAATAATCCACCGAGACCATGAAGTCGAGGCCGCCCAGGGCTTCCTCCAGACGTCGGCCGTTGGGGCTGGAGAGAACGGGATTGCCGGCAACGGTGACAAAAGCCCTGATCTGCCCATCGCCAGGGGTTAACATCTCATCGGCCATGGTGCTGGCCGGGTATTCTCCGCCGAATTCAGGCAGCCCCTTCACGCGGCTGTGGCGCTTGCCGAAGTGACCCTTATGACCGGCCATGGCACCAAGCTCTACCAGATCAATCGCCGGCTGCGAGAACAGAACGCCGCCGGGCAGGTCCAGTTTCCCGGTCAGGATGTTGAGGCAATAGGCCAGCCAGGTTGCCACACCGCCAAAGGTCTGGGTGCTTGTCCCCATGCGCGTGTAAAGAGCCGCCTTTCGCGTGGTGGCGAGCTGTCGGGTGAGGGCGCGAATGTCCTCCGCGGAAATACCGGTGTGTGCGCTGACCACTTCCGGGGTGAAGCTGAGAGCCGCCAGGCGCAGAAGGTCTGCGTCTTTCACCAGCCTTTCCGCCGGACCGGGATCCACCAGCTTTTCTTCAAACAATGTATGCACCATGGCCATCATCAGCAGGGCATCGCTTCCGGGCCGGACGAAGTGGAATTCGTCGGCCAGCTTTGCGGTCTCGGTGCGGCGGGGGTCCACCACAACCATTCTGCCGCCGCGCTGCTTCAGGGCCTTGAGTCGCCCGCGGAAGTCCGGAACCGTCATCAGGCTGCCATTGGACGCCATGGGATTGGCGCCAATGCAGATAAACAGATCCGTGTGATCGATATCGGGAATGGGGAAAAGAACCTGGTGCCCGAACATCTCGAGACTGGCGAGCATGTGAGGCAGCTGATCGTTGGACGTTGCTGAAAACCGGTTCTGGGTTCCGATGGCTCGCAGCAATGGCATGGTGGCAACCAGGGAACCATGGTTGTGTACGTTCGGGTTGCCGAGGTAAACGCCGATGCTGTTGTGGCCGTGGTCCTGGCGGGTCTGGTGGAGCTTTTCGGCGACCAGGTCAAACGCCTCTGCCCACTCCATTTCCTGCCAGCCGGTCCCGGTTTTGCGTATGGGCTTTTTCAGGCGGTCCGGATCTTCGTGCAGATCCTGAAGCGCAACCGCCTTCGGACAGATATGCCCCCGGCTGAGCGGATCATTCTCATCGCCCTTGATGGAAGCAATCCGGCCGTCCTTCATTTCGATCGCGACACCGCACATGGCCTCGCAAAGGTGACAGGTACGATAGTGGGTGCCGTTTTCCATGAAGGGGCTCTCCTGAAGGGTTGTTGTTTTGCTATAGCAGTTTCAATCTGCAACCAGATTAGCAGTAAATGGCTTGGATGGGGAAATAACCACCGTTTGTACCCTGTGCAAAAAGGGCCAACCCGAAGGCTGGCCCTTTGCAGTGGTTTCAGAGCTTTTAATGCTCTGTCGGGATCTCTTTGACCGGGTTGGATATGAAGTTGAGGTAAACGCCCTGTTCGGGGATTTGCAGGGGCAGATCAATCGTCACGATTTCGCCGCCAGGCACTCCAAGCGCCCGCGCCCGGACATTAATGTCGACCAAGTTTGAGTTGCGTTGCTCAATCTGCATCCGGCCGTCATCGAAGAAGGTGATGTTGCCCTCCAGTTCAAGCACAAACTCCCGACCGTACAGGTCGTGGCGGCCTCCCAGCGGGATTTCCATATCGGGCGCATCGAGCATCAATTCGGCCCGGGTTTTGAAGACCGGCTGGCCACTTTCACCCTCGGTTATTACCCCGGGTATCAGGCCAGAGCGGCTGCAGCCCGGGCCGGAACACGCCGGGTCGTCCTTGGCATAGCGCATGCGGAGGACCTGGGTATTGGTAATGGACTCCTCCTGGAGTGGGATAAATCCAAAAACCCTAAGCTCTGTGAACACACTGATCGATGTGGTCGCCAACTGCGTGGGATACAGGTTCACCAGAATCCCCTCATCGCCGGTTGGCTCATAAACGCCAGGGCCAATAACTTCCGTGTTGAGGGCGTAGGTCTGGTAGATGAACTTATCTTTGGGGCAACGCTCGCCGGTCTCGCAGCCAACCCGCGCATCGGCGGTACTGGCCACAATCACGGGCGGAGAGGCTGATGCTTCGTTATTGCGAACCCTTAGTTTCGTTGAATTGGCTGAAGCGGCCCAGCCCTCAGCGTCGCTGCCCTGATGGTCAAACGGCTCAAGACAGTCCGGGTTGGTGTTGGAGTCACAGTCCACAATGAAGTTGGCATTGGTGTCGCGAACTGGCAGGTTTCGCAGAGGCGTGAAAACGCTGTCCAGAGGCTCGGTTCCGGTGAAATAGATCACCATGTCGTCCGGTCCGTTGTTGCCACCTCCGTCATCAAGCCCTTCAAGCAGGTCGGTTTTCAGCGCAAGGCCATCGGAATCGCAAATTGAGGTGTAGCTTCCAGTCGAGCAGCTTCCTGCATCCTCCGATGACTTCAGGGTGTACCGATAGTGTGCGTCGGCTTCCCAGGGCTGGTCCGGGTAGAACCGGATCCGCTGGAGATTCTTTTCAAGTCGGCCAGGTAGGTTGCTTTCCACAACCGTGACCGAACCATTGGGTTCCTGCTTCACTCTCTCAACGATGAAGGTGTCTCCCTGAATAATGGAATTTAGGTCCATGGACTTGGAGAAGACAACGGTAATGGGACGATCTGACGGCATGGTGCTGACCGGTAGAGTGTCACCCACACCGCCATCGGAATAGCACTGTCCCAGTACGCCGGCGGAGAGATCCAGCAGACTATGATCGGTTTCGCACGGGTAGCCTGGATAGGTGGTCAGGGCCAGGGCAGGGCGCCGGGTTAAAGTGGAGCCGCCAATATCGTCCAGTGAAAACCGTAACGGTGCCACGGTGGCTGGGTTGCCGGCCAGATCGGTCAAACCATCGATGACGACTTCGTAGTAAACGCCATGGCGCAGGCCATCGCCCGGATTCAGGATAACGGCAGTTCCGTCCAGTTGTGTCTCAAGTGTCTCAACAGGAACACCATCCGCGAACAGTGAAATTCCGGTATCAATGGAGTCCGCGGCAAGGGGCTCATCAAAGAACAGAATGACCGGATCCCCGGGGCGCTGCATGGACTGGCGCGTATCCGGAATGGCGTTGTCCGGTCCGGGCATCCAGCTGATCAGGCTGGGGGCTGTGCTATCCAGCTCGCGGAGTAGCTCGGCATCCAGAACCGAATCGGCATCGGTGGCCGCCTGAAGATGGAACGCGATGGTCGAGTCGGTGTACTCCTGGCCGAGAAGGTTTGGCTCCACCATTCCGATGGCATCGATGGTCAATACGCCATCCTGCACCAGTGCGATGCCGCGCAACTCGACCCCCATCAGATCCTGGGAGAGTGCTGCGTTGGGCTGGGCGTTTTCGGTGTTCATGGAGACATCCATAAACAGCGTGATATGTCTGGGCGCGTTAATGTCATTGGTGTAGGGGTTGGGGCTCAGGTAGCCGGATGCGTCTGACAACATGGTGACCTTGATGTTGCCAGTAGTCTGGAGCTGACCGTTGGCGGCATCCAGCACAGGAACCTCGCCGCCCACCAGAACATCCAGACTGGTACTGTTCAGCACGCTGCCCCGGGCGATACGCAACGGAAGCGCTTCATCAGCCTCGAAGGCCGGCGCATAAGCCAGCTCTGCAAACAGATCGCCGGTCTGTTGGGAGGGGCCTGCTTCTCCCTGGAGCACCGAGTTGAGCGTGACGCCGTTAATGACCTGGCCGTTCAGGACGGATCGGGTGACGTCTTGCTCCGCAATACCTGCGGCCAGCCCGGAATCAACAGCAGACTGCTGAAGTACGACCGTTGGGCCTGTCTCGCGGGGCGTGAATGCGATTTCCTCACTGAACCGGTCTGCTTCGGGCGAAGTCAGGCTGGCCAGGTTTTCCAGGCGCAGGGTATAGGTCTGGCCGGTGTCCAGGATATCGTCTTTGCTGCCACAGTCCCTGGGATCCTCGACCACACAAGGGTCCACCGTTATCCGATTGCCTTTCACCAGAACCATCGCTGGAACAACCTCTCCGCTGCCATCCAGCAGCTGGATGGAACCGCCGAGAGCCTTCCAGTCCGGATGGATCGGGTGGGTCATGGCCAGGCGGAATGTGGAAAAGTTCATGGCCTCGAACGGGCTGTTGTTTGCCGGAACCTGCCAGGCGATATCAAAATCCGCGGCCGAGTTGGTTATGCTTGCGGGTCCGGAGAAACTTCCCCGAGTCTCGAACTGGATGCCGGCATCGCCGACCGCGTTGGGGGTGTCGATCTGGCGACCGCCCTCCGCAGCCAGCGGTTCGCTGAACGTCACCGTGTAGTCGCCGAGCGTGTCGAGTTCCGACGAGGGCGACAGCATGAGGCTTTTACCGCCGTCAATCCGGCTGATAGAAAAGGGCAGTGACTGTTCCTGAGATTGCAGCAGAATCTTGTTTTGGAGATCTGCATCCTCATCGGTCAACGCATGGCTGAAGCGCAGAACAATGTCGGCTTTCGGGCTGACATCTGCCTGGCCATCAGCAGGGTAGGAATACACCACCGAGCCGGAGGAGACTTTCTCATTCATGGTCTGTTCGTCGCCACCACAGGCGGCCAGTAACAGGGCGGGTATAAGTGCCAGTGTGTTGTTGTACTTCATGGCGTGCCCTCCTTAAAACTTCAGGGTGATGGAGCCGCTGACAACGTGAACGTCGCCGTCTGCAGTAACCGGCGTTTCGTTGCCGTCAAAATCCACCAGTGTGAAATCGCGCTCCTGCAGTTGCTGGTACTGGTAACCGATGTCCAGACGGACGGGATAGGCCAGCAGACGGGTGCGGTCATACGTGGCGCTCAGGCCCAGGCCCACGACAATCTTGTCGGTATCGAGGTAATTGATCTCGGGGTTGCGGGTAGACTTGAGCGGTGATTCCTCATAGGCAACGCCGCCGCGCACAGAAAAGTTCTTGTTGAGTGCGTACTCGGCGCCGATCCGTGGAATCAGCACGTCGTCGAACTGAATCCGGCTGCCCGCTGGCACAGACTGCTGATCCTTGATCGTATCGGAAGAAAATTCCTTCTCCAGCTCTGACCAGTTCTGCTGCTCCACGCTGCCACCAATCCGCCAGTTTTCGCCCTTGTATTGAGCGCCAAAGCCGAAGGTTTCCGGCTGGAAGGAATCAATGGTGGAGACCGACAGACTCAGGCCGGGATCCGGAATGGTCTGGGTGACAATGATGTTGGAATCAACCGACGTGGAGGCCGCTGACTTGGTTCGATAAGTGAGTGCGGTTTCCCAGCCGTTCAGGAAGCAGTCGCTGTCCGGGCAGAATGTGCTGCCCAGATCAATGGTGGTGCCCAGAATGGTTTTCAGTGAGGGTTCGGCATTGACCGCAAGGCGTTCCCGGCTGGTCTCGCCACCCAAAGTAGAGACCGCATCGAGGTTTGCCTGGGCATCCAGGGTGACGCGCACCGAAGCACCGGCGGAGATGCCGCGCCAGATCGGCGTAGCGCCACCGATGTTCAGGAACAGGGGCTCTTTACCGTACTGAAGGAACTGGCCGTTCTCCGTGGTCTGCGAATCGAACGCCAGCATTTCCTTGCCGTATTTCTCGACGCCTGCAATGAAACCCAGATAGATCGGGTGCTTGAAGCGAGTCAGCGAACCCAGATTGGTTTTCATGCCAATCAGCACCTGCTGGCTTGGTGAGTTGGCCAGGATGTCGCCATTGGCATTCGGGTTGGCAGAACGCAGTTCCTGTTCGGCGTGCAGAATGCCAGCGGTCAGCTCCCCACGCTCATCTTTGGTCAGATAGGCTGGGTTGTAATAGGTGGCTGACACCTGATCGTTGAACATGGACAGTGACTGGGCTGTGGCAACATCCACTGGCATGACGCCATAGGTGGTGCCGAGGTTGCCCATACTGGCGTTAACCGAAATAGAGAAACCGACAGAGGCGGTGGCGATTGCAAGAGACAGTGCCCTTGACCGGGAAGGGGAGGAAAAAGCCATTGATACACTCCATTACTTCGTTGTTTTTATACTCGGGCCGCGGAAGGGCGGCTGGTATTTTTGTTCGGGAGGTAGTGTATTCGGCTTGTCTTTTGGGGACGTTGGCTGTTGTGACGCAAATTATTGTCGGAAAGACCACGTCTCAGTTTACCCCTCTATCTGTCCGGAGCATGCTGCATATTTATGTCGAGAATCTTTACATGGAGCTGGCGCTTCTGAAAATCCGGGTATGATTAAGCGCCTGACCTTAAATAATTTTCGCTGTATGGTTCGCAACTTGCGGTGCTTTTGAAGAGCTCGGCGGGAGAGATAGAAGATGTTCTCTACGCTAGCCGAGGGATTTGGACGGAGGAGAGGGTTATGAAGCAAAAAGGAAAGTTTGTGGCCTCGTTACTGTTTGCATTGTGCATTGCAGGAGCCGGGTCTGCCCAGGCGGGTATGATTACCTACGATACGTGGGCAACCAATGAAAACGGTACCGGAAATTATATTTTTACGGTGGACGATGAGGTCTCCGGAAAATTTAACTATTCGCTGACGGTGCACCCTTGGAATGCGGAAGTGTTCGGCGTGTTTATTGACTTTGGCAGCAAAGCAACAGGCGGTGGGGCTTTGAATTTGGCGGGTGATAGCAGTGTCTCACTTGAGGGCCGGGATACTACGGACAGCGTTTGTGGGCCGCCAAGTTGCAATATCAGTGGGCTGAGCATTCCTGGTTTTGATGGTACTTGGGGCTTGATTTTTGGTCTTGGGACTCAGGGCTTTAACGGAATACAGACTTTTAGTTGGAGTACAACCGACTTTGGACTGAGTCTGAGCGATTTTGGGGTGGTCGCTATTCGGGCGCAACAGCTTTGTGCCGACGGTTCACTTCTGCCAGACAATGAAAATAGCTGCGGTGGAAGTGACAAAGCGTATGGCTACAGCACAGTTTCAGTACCTGAGCCGGGAACACTAGCGCTTCTTGGACTTGGTCTGATCGGTTTGTGGGTGAGAAGAAAGAAAGTTGAAGCCTAACCACTTTTGAATAGCGATAGGGAATTCCAAAAACCGCCGAAAGCACTCGGCGGTTTTTTTGTCAGAAAACTTTACAAGCTACGGGCAGCACTGATTTCCAGCCTGAAAAAGAGAGATTTTTTTGATGGTAGTGACACCATAATTTGGCCGCCGTTTGTCACCATATATTGGCCGGGCGGAATTGAGGTTGTCTGCCATTGATGCCAATTCCAAAGTGAGGCCTTAAACAAAAGCGAACGTTCTAGTCAGAGCTTTTCTCCAGAGCTTCGAAGCTAGTCGTAGCCATCTCATCCAGAGTGATGAGCGGAGCAAATTGCAGACGCTGAATGGTTACATGGCAGAGATGGCCATCCTTGGCTAGGCTATTGTTTTTATTTATGTGAAACGCGATTTCTGGTTCGAAGTTAGTGTTAAGGACGCAGCCAGATTTCTACAATGATAAAGCGTGCTGCCTAATTTGCTGATAGGTCATTTAAATGAGAAAGATTTCTTTGCCCGCAACTAACACCGTTTCTATACCTATTCCACTTGGAGGCAGTGGGAAGGCCGATGAAAATGGAGAGGTTTACTTGGGCGGAATAGGCCCTGATGAAATCTCTACGCTCGGTACTGCAAGAGAGAACGGAATGCACATCATCTGGTCTACTGTTTGCCTGGAAAAAAAGCTCGAAGATACGATTACCGACTTCTTTTTTGGAAAAACGAACTCTCCGACAAGACGCAGGAATGTGTTTGTAAATGAAGTATTACAATCCTCATCTTTCCAGTTTTCGTTTAAAAAGAGCCTCATTAACACGATTACCAAAGAAACTGAGGTACTTAAGGGTAAGGATTCGAGCAGACTTCAGGGGTTCCTCAAAAAAATAATGACTTGGCGCAACGCTTTTGCACATGGAACTCTGAAATTTGATACTAAAGACGGTGCTTTACTATGTTATTTTTCGGGCGGCCACCAGACAATAATCTTGAATGAAGAATTTTGGGATGAAGTTGAAAGTGTGTTCAAAAAATGCACGGAGTATGTGGATAAAATTGACACTGCACTTTGATATTTAACCAGTCGCCGGCTCGCTCTGCGTTAGCGAGCTTTTCCTATTGATTCGGGTCGTGGTGACCTAAACAAGAATGATGATCTGGAGATGTAAGTGATTAATCGCGGTTCTGAATGGCATAGATGGGAGCCGCATATCCATGCGCCCGGCACGATCCTCAACAATCAGTTCGGTGTATCCGATCCCTGGAG
Source organism: Marinobacter sp. DSM 26671 (assembly GCF_900112835.1). Taxonomy (NCBI): domain Bacteria; kingdom Pseudomonadati; phylum Pseudomonadota; class Gammaproteobacteria; order Pseudomonadales; family Marinobacteraceae; genus Marinobacter; species Marinobacter sp. DSM 26671. The sequence goes on from NZ_FONF01000031.1 coordinate 25,267, forward strand.
CACCTATCTCTCGACGCTCGAAGCCTTAACGCCGAAGGTCGAGGCGGTCGCGGTCACTGACTACTACGTTACCGACACTTACGAGGAATTCCTTCAGCATAAGGTCACAGGCCGATTGCCCGACGTGTCGCTAATCTTCCCTAACATCGAGCTGCGCCGGTAATCCCCCCATTTTTAGCGGGGTTCAAAAGTAGACCTCAGGCCATCATGGCCAACTTCTGTTGAGGAGTAATCCCTCCGAGTCCCATATTGGGTCGTTCGTGATTGTAGTGCCAGAGCCAGCGAGTGGCATAATCCTGGACTTCTTCGGTGCTGTGGAACAGATACTGTGCCAGCCAATCGTAACGGACCGTTCGGTTGTAGCGTTCTATATAAGCATTCTGCTGGGGTTTACCAGGCTGGATAAACGCCAGCTTGATCTCTCGTTTTTCGGCCCAGGCTGACAGCTTGCCGCTGATGTACTCAGGTCCGTTGTCACAACGGATAGAGCGCGGTTTACCCCGCCATTCAATGATCTGATCCAGTGATCGGATCACCCGCTCTGCCGGAAGCGAGAAGTCCACTTCGATGCCAAGCCCCTCGCGGTTAAAGTCATCGATCACGTTCAACAGCCGGTAACTGCGTCCGTCGTTGAGCTGGTCGTGCATGAAGTCCATCGACCAACTGTCGTTGATCATTTCCGGCACAGCCAATGGTTCCGGCTTTTCACGAACCAGACGCTTCTTGGGCTTGATGCGTAGATTCAGTTCCAGCTCCCGGTAAATCCGATAGACCCGTTTGTGGTTCCAGGTAAAGCCTTTCACATTGCGCAGATGCAAGAAGCACAGACCAAAGCCCCAGTTCCGCTGATTGTGGGTCAGCCGAACCAGCCAGTCCGCGATCTCAGCGTTCTCGCTGCTGAGTTTAGGCTGGTAGCGGTAGCAGGTCTCACTGATGCTGAACATCCAGCACGCCAGACGAATGCTGATGCGCTTCTCATTGACGGCTTTCTGCGCCATCTC